>DASTYM010000335.1:0-3032 GCA_035764995.1 Cyclobacteriaceae bacterium
TACCAATATCGCGCGAATCTTCAAAAAATTTATCATGCTTGCGAAACGACTTTATTTATTTTAAAAAGAGTGACAATAAAACGCCAGACCATCACGAAAGTATACATTTTGACCAAAAATATCGTTAAGATTCCGGGAAGATGCTCGTGCTTGCCGACAGGTTTGCTTTAAAAGCGTCCATTGTTTTTTATAAATTTCATGAATAGCGTTACTTTGCTTTGATGGCGCAGAAAAAATCCCCCGGTTTAATGTATAAGTTGATAAGTTTAACCTTATTAATGCTGATTTGTGAGGTGATGGTAACTGCTCAGGATCCTCAATTTTCTCAATTTTACGCAGCTCCCCTCTATTTAAACCCTGCCCTTACCGGTGCCACCGGACAAGCACGTGCAGGGATTAACTACCGAAACCAATGGCCTGCTATCGATGCGAATTTCACCACCATGTCGGCCTACTTCGATTATTTTATTGAAGATAAAAACAGCGGTGTAGGAATCATTTTGAATCGTGACGTGGAAGGACTTGCCGGACTTCGTTCATTGTCTGTTGGACTTCAATACTCGTATGAGTTGTATATCACTAAAAACCTTGGGTTTAGACCAGGCGCCCAGGTAGCATTGTTCAATCGCGACATTAATTTTAACAAACTTACTTTCGGTGATCAAATTGATCCAACAACCGGTGAGTTTGTTAATCCAAGCACTGCCGAACAATTCAACACAAACTTTAGCAAGACCTTTGTAGATCTTTCACTCGGTGGAGTTTTTTTTACGAAGGTGGCCTATTTGGGAATCGCAGCGTTTCACCTGACGCAACCCAATCAATCTATCATTGATGAAGACAGTCCGCTGCCTGTAAAACTTTCAGTGCATGGTGGTTTTAAATTTTATATGAAGCCGGGAGCAGTAGGAAGCGGAGTGTATACCCGGGAAGCTGAGCGGAGCATTGGTCCGGCATTTCAATACCGTCATCAAGGTCAGTTCGACCAGGTGGATTTGGGAATGTACTACACTGCCGAGCCCCTTGTGTTGGGAGTTTGGTACCGTGGTGTCCCATTTAAACCTGTTAACGGTTTTGGAAATAATGAGTCGATCGTCTTGTTGCTGGGCTTTACGCGAATAGGAGCGAAGGAGGCACTCAACATTGGTTATAGTTTTGATTATACCATTTCTAAATTGACTGCCAGCAGCGGAGGCGCTCATGAGTTTAGCCTGACCTATACATGGCCGATGCGCAATCCACGTAAGCCACCAAAGGATAAATTGGTTATCCCTTGCCCTGACTTCTGAAATCCGTTTTGAGTCAATGGTTAATAGTTAATAGTTGTTAGCTTTAAGTTTGTTAACACGATTAACGATTAACAATAATGACACTTCAGTACGCGCTGGAATTATTCGGTACTTTTTTCTTTGCCATTTCCGGAGCCATGGCCATGCACGATAAAGAGCATGATTGGTTTGGTGCAGGCTTTACCGGTTTCATCACCGCCATTGGAGGAGGAAGTTTGCGCGACATGGTCCTCGGCAGCTACCCGCTGGTCTGGATTAAGGACATTAACTTTCTCTATGCAATTTTTTCCGGAGTGCTCGTAGCCCTGATGTTCTTTACCCGGTTGCTCAGATTGAAGAGAACCTTCTTCCTGTTCGATACACTTGGAATCTCCTTCTTTACGATTCTTGGAGTAGAGAAAGCCTTGAACTTGGGCGTTCGTCCCGAGATAGCTGCCATCATGGGCATGTTTACAGCCGTGATGGGAGGTGTGATCCGTGACACGCTCGCCAATGAGATGCCTGTGATTTTCCGAAAGGAAATTTATGCCACGGCTTGCCTCATAGGAGCGGTGATCTACGTGGTGCTGGACCACCAGATGGGTCTTGACCGCAATATTAATTTGCTTACCTCAATCTCAGTTATCATCGTCATCCGGATTTTGGCGGTGAGGTACAACCTCGCGCTTCCGGGCTTCAAGAAACCAAAGCACTAATTGTCTGGACTGTGATTAAGCTGATTTAATGATTTCGCTGATTTTTTGATTCAGCAGACTGTTTGATGACTTGTCATTTAAAATCGTACCATTCATCTTGCCAATCAGGTAATCATAGTTCAGATTAGTCATGCCCATCAGGTCAATCAGATGAATCACAGTCCTAACCACCGTTAGCGAAAAAAAATTAAAAAATCCCGCCTCAAACATTGCCTTTTACAAAACTTTATCGTTTAATTTTGCATTATTATTTAAACTAAAATAAAACTGAATGCCATTTATCTGACGTTTCACGCTAACCACTAAGAAAGAAATTGAAAACTAACATCACCACTCCGCAAGCGACCCTGACTTCGGTTGCTTTCACTGCTAACAGAACATCCCTGTTCTTTATCCATGCTTGTTTGGTGAACAGGCGTTGCCGACCTACACGCTTCGCGCGTATCTGATACAAAAACCAACACATTGTTGATAAGACGCATGGTCCAGGACTTTGCGGCTTTTGTGCTTACGCACTGTTTTTAAGTCATTTTAGGTTAATCATATAGAATACATTGGAAGAAAATAAACTCATCGTCAGACTGGCTACAGCAGACGATAAACATTACGCTGAAACCATCACCCTTGAGATGGAGGAATCAGCGAAAGCGCGGGGCACCGGTATTGCCAAGCGCTCGCCCTCTTACCTCGAACGCAAGATGGAGGAGGGGAAAGCCATTATTGCCACTACCACGGATGGCACGTGGGTGGGATTTTGCTACATCGAGGCCTGGGAGCACGAGAAGTACGTGGCCAATTCTGGTCTGATCGTGTCGCCACTTTTCCGTAAAACCGGAGTAGCGACCGAGATCAAGCGGAAAATTTTTGCCTTGTCTCGCGAAAAATATCCTCACGCCAAGATTTTTGGTCTGACCACCGGTTTGGCGGTAATGAAGATCAACTCAGACCTGGGTTATGAGCCGGTTACGTATTCCGAGCTTACAACCGATGAGGAATTCTGGAAAGGCTGCAAGAGCTGTGTCAACTACGAGATCCTGATGAGTAAAAA
>DASTYM010000336.1:0-5937 GCA_035764995.1 Cyclobacteriaceae bacterium
CATAACGCTAAATTCGAATCAAATGTAGAACATTTTGAATGAGTGATAAAATTAAAATTGGCCATCAGGGAGAAAGTATAGCCAGCGAGTTTTTACAAGGCAAAGGTTATGAGGTTGTCGTAAGAAACTATCGCCATAAGCACGCTGAAATCGATTTGATTGTGAAGAAAGACAGCTTTATAGTTTTTGTTGAAGTAAAAACCCGGAGCTATTCATTTTATGGAGAACCCGAGGCCTTTGTCGATACCAAGAAAGCGAATCAGATACTGTTTGCGGCAGAACAGTATACCTACGAGAACAAGTACGAGGGTAACATCCGGTTTGATATTGTTTCAGTGAAGATAGGAGATGATCCGGAGGTGGTACATTTTGAGGACGCTTTTTATTGAATTCAGTAGGCAGTAGGCAAATCGCAATTGGGCAACCAGTTTTTGCCAACTAACTATTGCCTATTGTCAATTTTATTTAGTGCTCATCTTATTATTCCGATAAATCTCTTTCCCCTTTTCGTTCCATTCTGTTTTTACATAAGGAACAACATCTTTATCAAATGCCTCTTTCGGATAGACAACTAATTTTTTTCGCTTACCGGTGGGATAGTACTCAACCCAATTTCCAATTTTTTTATCCCATTGATATTCTCCTGTTACGGCCACTAATCCATTCTCATGAAACATGTAGTAGTAACCCTCCTTCTCACCGAATTCAACGGGAATAATTTCCTTCACTTTTTTTCTTTCAGTTGGATCGTAGTAACTCACTTGAGATTCCTTCGGCCAACCCCTGAAATACTTTGCTTTGTCAGACAGCGTACTGTCGCGTTTGTACGTCATCCATCGGCCATGCTTGGTGCCCTTGTAGTAGATTCCTTCTTCCAGCACAACATCATTCATCATTCTTTTATATGGACCATGCAAAAGCACACCCTTTGCAGGATCGAATTTGCTGGTCTTTCTTATTTCTCTGCGCGTAAAATCGTAGTAGTAAATATCACGTACAAACGTTTTGGGCATTTCAGATTTCTTCAGGTAGTAGAATAACTCGTACGTTACGCGATCGCCTGTACCTTTTCGGGAGAACCCTTTTTTAGTTTTGATGCCATAGAAAACTTTCCTCTTAACCTTTTTCTTTTTGGTAGGAATGGGTTCTTCTTCCTGATTGAAATCCAGGTTTACAGCCGTGCTAACCGTAAAAGTCTGGTCCTGCGGCTCTTCTTGCTGGGCAACTGCATAAAGTGAGGAAAACGCGAAAACGACTAATAAAACGAGCCTCATGGTTATTATTCCTGTTCGTAGAAACGAAATTAATTAAAAAATAGTGTGAAAGGTATTCAAATCCGGGAACCCTGCCCTGACTGATTGGGTTTTGCTGAGATGAGAAAAATTAACATTCTGGCTATTCCGGGAAGTTTGCGGCCTGATTCGTCAAGTAATTCTTTACTAAAAATTATCGCGAACATGATTCCTGAAAACCTCACTTTTGAAATTTATTCAGGTATAGGAACCTTACCTCATTTTGATAGCAGCGAAACACCTCCGGATTCTGTTCATGATTTTCGAGAAAAAATCGGAGCGGCTGATGGTGTGCTCATCTGTACACCTGAGTATGCCTTTGGTGTTCCGGGTTCGTTGAAAAATGCGCTGGATTGGACTGTATCGAGTGGAGAATTCATTGACAAGCCGGTGGCACTCATTACAGCATCTTCACAGGGAGAAAAAGGTCATGAGTCGTTACAGCATACCCTAACGGCAATTTCATCCAAACAACATCCATCCACTTCTTTGTTGATTTCCTTCATTCGTGCCAAGGTGAAGGATGGAAAAATTATTGATGAAGAAACTGAAAAACTTGTTCGGAGAGTTGTAAACAACTTCAGTACGATGTTGACAAAATAAAATCCCCTCAACAAGTGAAGGGATTTTTGGAGCAATCTGAATTGATTTTTAAACCAACTCAACACTGCGTTTAATAAAATTAGTGAGATCAGCACCTGTCAGCATGTTCTGAGATAATAATCCCAGGTCAAACGCCTGTTTCGCCAGTTTCGATTTTTGCTCCTCCGACTCAGCCTTAATTATTTTCTGAATAAGAGGATGATTTCCATTTATCGCCACTGAATAGTTATCAGGCATGCTTCCCATAAACGCATAGCCGCCACCACCCATCTTGGCCATATCTTTCATTCTGCGCATAAACTCACTCATGGTAATTGCCACAGGTAATTCATCTGGAGCCATTGACTCGACCGTTACAGTCATGCTTTTGTTGTTAATAGCTTTTTCAAAAACAGTCTTCACTTGTTCTTTTTCTTCTGTCGAAAGCACGCTCTCAATTTTTTCATCTTTGTCGATGAGTTTGTCTGGCGTGTCGCTGTCTACTCGTTTGATTTGAGTCTTCTCAAATTTTTGCTCAAGTGTGTTGATGAAGTGGTTGTCCAGTGGACCGTCTAATAGCAACACATCGTATGCCTTATTTTTTGCTGCTTGAATGAAACTATCTTGCTTACCGGCATCGGATGCGTACAGATATACAACCGTGCTATCCTTATCAGTTTGCGTTGGTTTTACTTTCTCCTTGTACTCATCGAACGTAAAGTATTTACTTTCAATGTTTTTGAACAAAGAAAAATCTTTGGCACGATCGTAGAATTTCTCATCGCTGATAATTCCGTATTTCACAAACAGGTTGATATCATCCCACTTCTTTTCGAAATCACTGCGATCTTTTTTGAATAACTCCTGGAGTTTGTCAGCAACTTTTTTGGTGATGTGCTGACTGATCTTCTTCACGTTGGCATCGCTCTGTAAATAGCTGCGCGAAACGTTTAACGGAATATCTGGAGAGTCCAACACACCATGAAGCATCATTAAGAAATCAGGAACCACGTCCTTTACTTCATCTGTAATAAATACCTGGCGTGAATAGAGTTGGATTTTATTTTTTTGCAGATCAAAATCGTTTTTCACTTTCGGGAAGTACAGAACGCCCGTGAGGTTGAAAGGATAATCAACATTCAAGTGAATCCAGAACAAAGGATCTTCGCTGAAGGGATAAAGCTCTTTGTAAAACTTCAGGTAATCTTCATCCTTCAAATCGTTTGGAGCTTTCGTCCAGATGGGTGCGGTTGTGTTGATAATCCTGTCAACGGTAACTGATTTGTATTTTGGTTTTCCATCTTTATCAACACCATCCTCAACGCTTTCTTCTTTTGTACCGAATTTGATTTCAACAGGAAGAAACTTGCAGTACTTTTCCAGGATTCCTTTTAATCTGAAATCATCCAAAAATTCTTCCGAATCAGAATTAACGTGCAAGATTACATCGGTGCCACGGGTTTCTTTCTTGGCAACAGACAATTCAAACTCCGTTGAACCATCGCACGTCCATTTAGCGGCTTCACTTCCATCTCTGAAAGATTTTGAAATGACCTCAACCTGATCGGCCACCATGAAGGCAGAGTAAAAGCCTAACCCGAATTTTCCAATAATATCCTTGCCGTCCATTTTGTCTTTGAACTTCTCCACAAACTCGGTGGCGCCTGAGAAGGCAATCTGGTTGATGTATTTTTTAATTTCTTCACCGGTCATACCAATACCTTTATCGCTGACCGTAATGGTTTTTTTCTTTTTATCGAAGCTTACTTCAACTTTTAAATCACCCAGTTCGCCCTGGAACTCGCCCATGGAAGAAAGCTTTTTTAGTTTTTGGGTGGCATCTACTGCATTACTCACCAACTCCCGCAAAAAGATCTCGTGATCGGAGTAGAGGAATTTTTTAATAATGGGAAAAATATTCTCGGTATGAATGGAAATGGAGCCTTTTTCCTGAACGGTTGACATAGTTTTATTGATTAAAAGTGAAAAATCCTGCTTTGAGGCAGGATTTCAAATTGTGTTCCAAAGATAGGAAAATGACAGCTTGGCAGTGATTAGCGCAACCGATCAGAATCCTTCACAAGTCTCTCATCCCTTCTGATAAACCGAACTGCCAACCAGTTGCATAACACGGCAGCAAAGATGAGGTACATGCCCATTCCGTTTTGTGCTCCGGTTGGAAATTGTTTAGAAAGATCCAGCGTATAAACAGCGACACAAACCATAGCTCCCGCGAGGAACAGTGTATTCAATGCACCAAGCTTCATTTGAAGAACGCGGTTATCGTATCGTCTGATTTCAATCAGTGCGAGTGTGATGCCGGCTACGATTAACACAGCCATGATTGAGTAGGGCCAGTATGAGTATTGTTCCTGATTCAATAAGTAAAAAGGGGTAAGCACAACCGTTCCATCGGCCGATTGCCCTTGCCAAACAGGCATTATGAGTGAAATAATCAATGCTATAATTGTAATAGCCAGAAATACCGTTTGAATCCTTTGCCACATATTGGTGTTCATTTAACTTGCCGCAAAACTAACAAATTAGCCAGTCTTGAAAGCAGCCTATATCGTTGATATTCTTAGAACGCCCATCGGAAAGTACGGTGGAACGTTGGCATCCGTTCGTCCCGATGATCTTGCCGCGCATGCAATCAAAAAATTGATGGAAAGAAATCCTTCGATCGATCCTAAATTGATTGAAGATGTAGTGGTCGGTGCAGCAAACCAATCCGGAGAAGATAACCGGAACGTGGCACGCATGGCGTTATTATTGGCGGGACTTCCTGTTGAAATTGGTGGCGTAACCGTAAACCGACTTTGTGCATCAGGGTTGCAAGCAATCATGGATGCGTCACGCGGAATTATGCTGAGCGAAGGCGAAGCATACATTGCAGGTGGCGTTGAAAGTATGAGTCGTGCACCGTTTGTGATGGGTAAAGCCGATGAAGCTTTTGCGCGAAAGACCGAGGTGTACGACACAACATTAGGGTGGAGATTTATCAATTCAAAACTTTCAAAATTGTATCATCCATATTCGATGGGAGAAACTGCAGAGAACGTTGCAGAAAAATGGAAGATCAGCAGACAGGCACAGGATGAATTTGCCGTTCAATCTCAATTGAAATATCAGAAGGCCCACGAAGCGGGACGGTTTAAGGAGGAATTAATCTCTGTTCCAGTACAGCAAGAAAAGGGAACCATCTCGTTTGAAAAGGACGAACATCCGCGTGTATCATCAATTGAAAAATTGGCTACACTCAAACCTGCGTTTAAAGAAGGAGGTTCCGTTACTGCCGGTAATTCTTCTGGCATTAATGATGGTGCCGCTGCTTCACTGATTGTAAGTGAAGATGTTGTCAAGCGTTTCAACTTAAAGCCGCTTGCGCGGATCGCTTCTGTTGCTATCGCTGGGGTCGATCCCGCTTACATGGGAATTGGTCCGGTACCTGCAACACAAAAAGCGTTGAAACGAGCCGGATTAAAAGTAGGTGATCTTGGTTTGGTGGAATTGAATGAAGCATTTGCTTCACAATCACTTGCGAGTATTCGCGACTTAGGTTTAAATCCAGAAACTGTCAATGTTAATGGAGGTGCTATTGCCATTGGACATCCACTTGGATGTAGCGGTGTGCGAATCAGCGCGACACTTATTTATGAAATGCAAAAAAGGAAGGTGAAGTACGGAGTGGCAACGATGTGTATTGGAGTGGGGCAGGGAGCAGCGATCGTTTATGAAAATTTGGGTTAAGCAAGTAGGCAGTATGCAAAAGGCAATAAGCAATATTCAAGAGCCAAATGTTGACTGTTCTATAACCATTGCCAATTGCCAATTGCCAACTGCCTACTGAACATGAGGTACCTCTTCGAAATTGCTTACAACGGAACCCACTACAACGGCTGGCAAAGTCAACAGAATGCTACCGGTGTTCAAACTATTGTTGAAGGAGCGCTGTCAAAATTATTGAGGACGCCAATCTACATCGTAGGCAGTGGGCGTACCGATACCGGAGTTCATTGCGAGCAACAGTTTTTCCATACAGATATTGAAAAGGAGTTCGATC
>DASTYM010000337.1:0-4638 GCA_035764995.1 Cyclobacteriaceae bacterium
ATAAAGTGAAATTTCTCACGTCCGATGAGTTGTTGACAAAAATTCGTCTCAAGGATTTTTACAAGAGCGTTTCAATAGGCGATATTGAATTGCGAGGTAAAGGACAAAAAATTGCACTGAGCGCGATTGAAACCAAATGATCATCAGAAGCTTTTGCTATTTTTATCCGATGCTTCAAAAATTTCCCCTTTTCATTTTAATGCTCATTTGTCTCTCTTGCTCGGAGGACATAAAAGCACCTGAACCCATTGGGCCAACGCCCTCACCAGCACAACTCGCCTGGCATGAAATGGAGTTGAACGCATTTGTGCACTTCACAACAAACACCTTCACCGATAAAGAGTGGGGCTATGGTGATGAAAAAGCTGAAATTTTTAATCCTACGGATTTCAATGCAGATCAATGGATCACAACGTTTAAAGAAGCGGGCTTCAAAGGCGTGATCTTAACATGCAAACACCACGATGGCTTTTGTTTGTGGCCATCACAGTACACAGAACATTCTGTAAAAAACAGTCCTTTTAAAAAAGATGTAGTGAAAGAAGTTTCGGAAGCGTGCAAACGACACGGTTTGAAGTTTGGAATTTATGTTTCTCCGTGGGACAGAAATCATCAGGATTATGGATCACCGGGATACATTGAGTATTATCGTAATCAACTTAAAGAATTATTCACCAATTACGGACCAATGTTTGAAATGTGGTTCGATGGTGCCAACGGTGGCGATGGTTATTATGGAGGCAAAAAAGAAAAACGTGCGATTGACGGATCAACTTATTACAACTGGCCCGCAACCCTGAACATGGTTCGTGAACTCGAACCTAATGTAATTTTTTTCAGCGATGCAGGGCCGGGTGTGCGGTGGGTTGGCAATGAACGAGGGGTTGCTGGTGAGACAAACTGGAATACCATCACGCCTGATACGCTTTTTGCAGGGAAAGCAGGGATCGAAAATTTATTGAACACCGGCTCCGAAGATGGAACGCATTGGATTCCTGCAGAGGTTGATGTGTCCATTCGTCCGGGTTGGTTTTATCATGCCTCGCAGGATTCGCTGGTGAAAACTCCTGAGCAACTATTTGAGATTTATTTATCCTCGGTAGGAAGAGGCTCTACGTTGCTGCTCAACATTCCTCCAGACAAACGCGGACTCATCCATGAAAATGATGTGAAAGCATTGAAGGAATGGAGAGCCATGCTCGATCGTGAATTCAGAACCAATTTAACGGGCGGTGCCAACGTTTCAGCGACAACGGAGCGTGGAAAAAAATTCTCCGCCCAACAAGTAGTTGATGGAGACAAAGAAACGTACTGGTCAACGCCAGAAGAGTTGCCCTATGGAAGCCTGGAAATTGAATTTGAAGATCCTCATGAAGTGAAATATGTGGTCCTACAAGAATACATCAAGCTTGGTCAGCGGGTAAGAGCCTTTACCATCGAAGCGTGGCAGGATGATTCGTGGGAAGAAATTGGTTACGGTACAACCATTGGCTACAAGCGAATTGTGAAAGTCAAACCGGTAACGACAAAAAAAATTCAGATTAATATAACGAACTCGAAAGCCAGCCCGGTTATTTCGAATGTGGAAGTTTTCTAGCCCTCGCTTTGGCCTTACGGGCCTCAAGTTTGCAGCTGAATTAAAGAGTTTTAGTACTTTCGTTTTATGAAAATCACACTCATACTTTTCATCACCATCATTTTTTTCTTTGGATGCGAAACAAAACCAAAAAGCATTGTTATCACACAAGAGAACGTTGTAGATGTATTGACTAAATACGGAAAGGAAAATCCGGAGAACGAAGTATTGATTGAAACGAAATACGGCAAGATCCGCCTGAAACTATTTGAAGATACTCCTTTGCACCGCGCCAATTTTGTGAAACTGATCAAGGAGGGTTTTTATGATGACGATGCCAATTTTTACAGGATTGTCTATGAATTTATGATTCAGGGGGGTGACCTGAAGCAAAATTTGACGTATCGCATTCCCGCTGAGTTTCACCAAAAATATTTTCACAAAAAAGGCGCCTTATCGATGGCACGGGTGAGCGAAAACAATCCTGAGATGCAATCATCAGCCTCTGATTTTTTTATTATCCACGGTGGACGCTACACCGAAGAAGATATTGAAATTGATTCTAAGAATTTAGCGCTCACTCTTACACCGGAACAAAAGCAGGCGTACATCAACGAAGGGGGATATATGGAACTCGATCAGAAGTACACGGTGTTTGGTGAGGTTTTGGAAGGCCTGGAAGTAGTAGACAAGATTGCATCAGAAAAGGTGTTTGATGTCGATAAACCGCTGAAGGAAATTCCTTTCAAGATCAGTTTGATCGGGAAAAAATAAAGCCCGGTGTGTGACGATGTTGCTCACGCTGCATTATGAGTGAAACATCAAACCTATGGCAACCTTAACCGCACCTGCTGGCAGCAGGAAAAAATTGCCAGTGATTGATATGACACCCATGGTCGATTTAGCTTTTCTGCTTCTTACTTTTTTTGTTTTAACCACTTCGCTTTCTGAGCCTTTTGCGCTAAAACTCGTCATGCCTCACAAACCCGGCAGTACCACTCCGCAACCCCCGATCAATGGAAAGCGCGTATTAACATTGGTGCTGGGCGAGCAAAACAAAATTCATTGGTATGTGGGACAAGCAAACCGAAAGGCTGAAACAACAGACTTTTCGGGTGCTGGAATTCGGAAAGTCTTAATCGAAAAAAAGAACAGTATTAAAGATTTGTATGTTCTGATCAAACCATCGGCTCAGTCGCAATACGCGAATGTGATCGATATTCTCGATGAAATGATCATTACCGGAATTAATCGTTACGCGATTGTGGAAATGGAAACTCCGGACAAGCAATTGGTTGCCATGAAATGACAGTGTGCAACAATTGCAGAGCAGCACAAGTTTTTTCTGTCCGTGAGTTTTGGGAATGGCCGGAAACAACCGGATCATTTTTTAATCTTTCATTCGCATTCGCTTAATGTGCATTCCTTACTTTGATAACTGTTCATTTCAGTTATCTTTATAACCAAACTTTTTAAGACCCCCCACGATACTGATTACAGATATCAAGCTATGAAAAAGTTTTTTTTCCTGTTGCTTCTGCTATATGCAGCTGATGCATACTGCCAGGAAAAGGATACTCAGGTAAAGAATTCCAAAAATACCTCAGCAGTTTCACTGGACGACAAAATCAAAAATTATCAGACGTTGATTACCAGCTTATGGCTGAATCATCCGGACTCAGCATTGATTTACGCTCGACAACTGCTGCGATTAACCGAGCATGAAAATGACGCAGGTCATGCAGTTGCAATTCGATTATTGGGCGGTGTTCATTTATACAAGGGCAACTATGACTCAGCGCTTATTTGCAGTAAGCTAGCCTATGACCTTTCTGTCAGAACGCAGGATTCAGTTCTGATTTCGAGTGCACTCAATAACATTGGATTCACCCAATATCATTTTGGCAACTACTCAAGGGCATTGGAAATCCTCTTGAAGGCGCTTGCCATGAAGTACAAGGTGCACAATAACTATGGCTTGGCACAAACGATCAATAACATCGGACTGGTTTACAGCAAATTGAAAGATTATCAAAAAGCGCGGGAATATTTTAACAAGGCACTAGCTATTAGTGAAAATATGCGTGACAATAATCAACGCCTGTATTCATTAAATAATATTGGACACGCATACCTGAATGAATCCAATTTTGACCAGGCAGAGAAATACTTTGTCAGGGCATTAGATGCTTCTCGTAATATCACCAATAATAATTGGCTGGCCACTACATACAGTGGTTTAGGCCAGGTAAGGCTGCGGACGAAAGATGTGAAGCAGGCAACCCGGTTATTCAACATTTCGCTTGGATTGAGAAAAGAAATCAGTGATTTAAACGGCATTTCAGAAATTTATTACCTGTTGAGCCAGGTTGACGCAACTGAAAATCGTTTTGATTCCGCCTTTATCAAGCTTCATAAAAGCCAGTTGATCGCAAACAAAATTGGCTCAAAAAGCAGACAGCTTGAAAACTTTGAATTGTATAAGTCCCTGTTTGTAAAGACCCATCGGGTTGATAGTGCCATGTATTATCAAAACCTGTTTTTTGAGCTGAAGGAAGGACTCTTTAACGAAAGGTTGGCACGCGAACTGGCGGATATTCAGATCAAGCTGTTGGAAGAGGAAAGCGCATCACTACTTTCTGAACGCGATGCACGATTGCAAAAAAGATACCAGGTCATTATCATCCTTGTTGTGATTGCTTTGTTCTCCTCGATACTTGGCGGCAGTTTCTATTACAATTACTCGCGGAAAAAGAAATTAAGTCAGGACCTCATGGATAAAAATCAGAAGATCATCCATCAGAACAAGGAAATAAACAAACAACGTGAGGCCCTGATGCTCAGTAATACTGAACTGGCCAGGGCGAAGGATCAAATCGACATGCAACACGATTTGCTGCAGGAGCTCAATAAAAAACTTCAGGTGACAGTAGACTTGCGAACCCGGCAATTGGAAACTGTGAACGAAGAATTAAAATACTCGAACCTTGAATTAGACAACTTCATCTATCGATCCTCTCACGACATTCGAGGACCCTTGATCCGGCTAACGGGGATCTGCC
>DASTYM010000338.1:0-5026 GCA_035764995.1 Cyclobacteriaceae bacterium
AATGCACGATTGAAAAACGCTCAGGAAGAAGACACCGTGAAGAAATCCGAACCAACCGACACCATCACAACAAGAAAAGATTCGATCGGGAACGCAAATGATTCGACTGTCATGAGTATTGATACGGTGAAGTCAAAACCAGAAGTGGTCAATACTGATAACTATGTTTTTGAAGATGAGGCCGTCAAGGAAACGCAACCAAGCGAATCATTCCTGAACCGGTATATGAAGGCCCGCGACAAGAATCGCACGATGGGTCCATTCCCATATCAATCCAGATTTAGTGCAGATAACCTTGTCACCTCAGCAGTTATTGATCCCATGCGGGGATTTGGTATTGCCATTGAACGGCAAATGAATGACATGCTTGAAAATTACCGACTTATTGCCGGATTGATGACATCGGTTGATTTACGAAACGGAGATTTTTGGGCAGAGGCACAGTATCTCCCACACTTCATTGATTTTAGCGTGCGATTTGATCGTCATGGTATTCGTTGGGAACCGTTTTCAAACAGTACAACTTTTAAATATTCCTTGAACAAACTGGAAGTAGGAGCTTCACTTCCCCTGAATGACCGTACACGTTTCAGTGTAAAACCTTTTGGTGCTTTTGCCCGGTCGGCAAATTTAGGTGCACAGAATGCGGCTCCTATTACGCCTCCTACTGAGTTGCCATCGAATAATTATTATGCTGGAGTAAAATCGGAACTCGTGTACGATAATTCAATTAATGTGGGAATGAATATCATAGAAGGAACACGCGGTAAACTTACCTTCACACATTACCAGGGATTGAATAATGCAGACAATAGTTTCAGCCAGGTAGCAATTGATGTTCGTCACTATCAAAAAATTTATAAGGAAATTACATTTGCAGTTAAAGGTTTTGCAGGTTCATTTTTTGGACGTTCACCCAAAGAGTACCTGCTGGGGGGAATGGATAACTGGGCCTTTAGTGGAACACATTATAACGGAGAAACTGTTGACGGCACAAGGAATCCATTAGGTATACCAACAGAAAATCAGGACCTGCTTTTTGTCGAGTATGTTACAAACCTTCGTGGGTTTAATTATGCAACATTGTTTGGTAACAATGTGTTGCTGATGAATGCAGAATTCAGACTTCCTCTTATCAGGGCGTTGTCTAATGGACCAATTAGTTCAAATTTCTTCAAGAACCTTCAGCTCATTGCCTTCTATGATATTGGTACAAGTTGGTCTGGTAAACCTCCTTTTACAGAAGGTAACAGTGTGAGCTTAGAACGATATAAAAGCGGTCCTTTTCAGATTGATGTGAAAAATTACCTGAACCCCTGGTTATATAGTTACGGTGTTGGCATGCGGTCCGTCATGTTAGGGTATTACATGAAAGTTGATGTAGCATGGCCGGTAGAAAATTATGAAGTAGGAAATGCTTCATGGATGGTAACACTGGGCTTCGATTTCTAATAAAGAATTATGATTAAATCAATGACCGGGTTCGGCCAGGTTCAGCATGACGATGGTAAAATCCAGATGAGTGTTGAGGTCAAGAGTTTGAATTCAAAGTTTCTGGATTTGGGACTGAGATTACCCAAAATATTTTCAGAGAAAGAGATTGATGTGCGCAACCTGATCAGTGAAAAGCTTGAACGAGGGAAAATTTCAATTGCCATTGAATATCAGCGGGTCGGCCAACAGGAAATTAAACAAACCTACAACGAAGAACTTTTCCTGAAATACTACGCGCAACTTAAAAAGTTGGCCGACAGGGCAATGGCTCCTTATGAAAATCTTTTTGAGGCGGCCCTGAATTCGCCCGATGTAATTCAAGGCAAACAGGACGAGTTTGCTGAGGAAGATTGGGCCCCGGTAAAGAAGCTGATTCTTCAGGCAATCAATAGTTGTGACGATTTTAGAAAAGCAGAGGGCAAAGTTTTAGAAACAAAGTTAACGGAGTACATAAAATCCATTCGCAGCGCCTTAAACAAAGTAGAGGAATTAGATCCTAAACGTGTTGAACGTATTCGTGAAAAACTGAAGGGTAATGTGATAGCCTTTCTGGGAGAAGAAGGATATGATACCAACCGGCTTGAGCAGGAAATTATTTTTTACATCGAAAAACTTGACATTCATGAAGAGCGTGTTCGGCTGAAGACGCACCTCGATTATTTTTTACAGGTATTAAGCGAAAGCCAGTCGGGAGGGAAGAAGCTCGGATTTATTTCACAGGAAATCGGGCGCGAGATCAACACCATCGGATCAAAAGCCAACGATGCCGAAATTCAAAAGCATGTGGTGTTGATGAAAGAAGAGCTGGAGAAGATTAAAGAGCAGTTGAATAATGTGCTTTAAAGGAAATAAGTCCCAGGCCAGGTGCCGGGGTCTCAAACTAAAGTAGTGAAGAGTCTGGATTAGTGAGGAGACCGAGAGAGATCGCGGCACAATGCCGCGAAGATTTAGTCAGCTTTCCTTCGTTGTCTCCACACCTCAATGATCGGAGGGAGAATTGAAACCAGGATGATCAGGAAGATCACATACGTAAAATTATCCTTGATCACAGGCAACCCTCCAAAGAAATATCCCAGCAACAGGAAACTTGTTACCCAGGCAATTCCGCCTACAACATTGAAGGATGCAAATTTGGCATAGCTCATCGTACCAATACCCGCCACGAAAGGAGCAAAGGTTCTGATGATTGGAATGAAGCGGGCATAAATAATTGTTTTGCCTCCATGCGTCTCATAAAACTGGTGTGTTTTATTCAGGTACTCAGCCTTTAGAAATTTGTAATGACCGCTAAAAGCCTTTGGTCCTATAAACTTACCAATGTGATAGTTCACCAGGTCACCCAGAACAGCGGCCACGATCAGTAATAATAACATCACGAAAATGCTCAAGCCTGTTTCCGGTTTTGCTATGATGGCACCGGTTGCAAACAAAAGCGAGTCGCCCGGTAGTATGGGTGTTACAACCAGACCGGTTTCTGCAAAAATAATCAGAAAGAGGATGAGGTATGTCCAGGTTTGATAATCACGCACAATCTCCACCAGGTGCTGGTCGATGTGCAAAACAAAATCAAGAAGTGATTTGATGAATTCAATCATATAGTTGAGCATGCCTTTAGGCACGGCAAAAGTAATCAAGTATCTTTAGCAACCCGTATGAAAGACTTTAAAAAATACTACATCGTTCCGGCTACTCCTGAAGAAGTATACCTCGCATTAACCAACGAAGCAACCATTCAACTGTGGTCGGGCGACAAGGCCGAGATGAAGGCTGAACCTGGCACCGAATTTTCACTGTGGGATGGCAGCATTGTGGGCAAGAATCTTGAATTTGAAACCAGCAAAAGAATAGTACAGCAATGGTATTTTGGAGATCAACAGGAGGAGTCAATAGTAACCATTAAGCTCCATCCGCACGATCAGGGCACATCGCTTGAAATTCGTCATACCAATATTCCGGATGATGATTATGAAGACATCACGGATGGCTGGAACAATATTTACATTGCTTCACTGCAAGAGTTCTACGAAGAGTAGAAACTTACTTATAACCAAGACCAGCGGCTCGCTCTTTGTTGGTGTATGCTTCGCTTTTTTTCATGTCCAGAATTTTTTTAATCACCAGCAGCTCTTTGTCGGATGAATCTGACTCCACTGAATAAGCCAATGCTTTCATGTACATGCCTTCAAATTTTTGACTAACCAGAGAATCATAAATATGCTGAGCATCGCCATAAACCCCTAATGGGGCAACGTTCCAGCGTTCATTGGTGTTCTGTTCAAAAAATTCAGTACGGGTGTCTTCGAATGTAATGTAACCCTCGGCCGTGAAAAGTCTGGACCGTTTGTAAAGAGTAAAACGATTATCTTCTGCAATCCGATCAAAGTCTTCATCAACCAATACTAATTTGTTCCCGCCTTCCGTGACAAAAAACAGATCCAGTTCATTGAGTTCCGGTTTAAATTCGACAGCCTCTTTTTTAGGTGCCTTTTGCGCACGACCCATCATGAAAAATCTGCCATGAAGCTGCAGAATGACTTCATTACTAGCCGCACCCGAAAGTGTAGAGTACTCACCAGTCGCCATCCCAAAGAGCTTATCTTTCATGATGTCTCCTTTTAGTTCAAATGAAGAGCTAAGACCAGTTTCAATTTCTGCAAGAGCAAGCTCGATAGGGCCCTCTCCATACTTGCTTTTGATGGTGCCTTCATAGAAGATCTTTTTGACTTTTTCATTCGCCACGGTGGGGGGTGGCGGAGTCTCGACTTTTTCCTTATTTGAACATGCGAAAAGCAAAATTAAAGGCAGGATTTTCTTCATACGGGGTTGGGTCAGGTTACTCAATATAAGAATTGCGCTCGGTTAATTAACAAGTCAGCATAAGTATTACTGTACAGTTCTGATCACTACAGTGTACGCATTTGTTAAATAATCATCTTCAGTTGTTCCAAATCTTAACGAAATCACCATTTCGCGATTGGTCCTGCTTTTGCACTATGCAGAGTGGAAAAAATCAGCGTCATTTCAAGGAGTTTGACTGCTAACGGTATAGGCAGCGTTGACAGAAGGACATCCAGGAAATGACGTTTTCTTTTAGCACTATGAAAACATTTATTGCTCTTGCCCTTTGGTGTTTGCTGTTGGTGGCATGTTGGCCACTGGCCATACTCATGTTGTTTCTCTTCCCACTCGTTTGGCTAATCCTACTACCTTTCCGAATTGTCGGCTTTACCCTGGATGTTGTGTTTAAGCTGATTGGAAATATTTTCCTGTTTCCGTTCAGGCGGTAAAGATCAAATCACAGAACAAATTTAACTGGCACTGTGACCCGAACCTTCACAGGCTGACCTTTTTGTTTGCCTGGTATCCATGCAGGTGAAGATTTCATTACTCGTATGGCTTCTGCATCGCACGCACGATTAAATCCCTTTTTTAATGTAAGGCCTGACAATGAACCATCTTCATTTACCGTGAACCGGACATACGAAATCCCGCTAATTCCTTTTAGTCTTGCTTCGTCTGGATAGCGCAAATT
>DASTYM010000339.1:0-3629 GCA_035764995.1 Cyclobacteriaceae bacterium
CGGAAACGCGAACCAAAGGATTTTCTAAACACAGGTATTCTCATCTACTGTAAAATTTATATCTTTGCGGCCTTAAAACGTGGATTTAGCAAAGTTTTACCCCCAAACGGAGGTGGCAATTTGTTCCTAGACCATGAGATCCTTTCACAAGGAAGGAATGATTTTTAATAACTTTAGAAAAGCAATGCTTAAC
Organism: Cyclobacteriaceae bacterium; assembly: GCA_035764995.1. Taxonomy (GTDB): domain Bacteria; phylum Bacteroidota; class Bacteroidia; order Cytophagales; family Cyclobacteriaceae; genus UBA2336. The sequence goes on from DASTYM010000339.1 coordinate 194, forward strand.
AACAAAAGCGTTTTAATCACCGGAGGTACAGGTTCTTTCGGTAAAATGTTTACCAAGCTGATTTTAAGCAGATTCCCACAAATCAGGCGACTAGTAATCCTATCACGGGATGAGCAAAAGCATTATCAAATGGGTATCGAATACCCTGAGAGTAAACATCCTGCCCTTCGGTATTTTATTGGAGATGTGCGTGATGAGAGCAGACTTATCAGTGCATTTGAAGGTATCGATATCGTTATCCACGCTGCTGCTATGAAACATGTTCATTTAGCAGAGTTTAACCCTATGGAATGTGTTAAAACTAACATTCTTGGGGCGGAAAATGTAATTAATGCAGCATTGAAAACAGGTGTAAAAAAGGTAGTTGCATTATCAACGGATAAAGCTGCTGCACCTATTAACCTATATGGAGCCACCAAATTAGCTTCAGACAAGCTGTTTATAGCTGCCAATAATATCAAAGGAAAAAGAGAGATAATTTTCTCCGTTGTTCGATACGGTAATGTGATGGGTTCAAATGGATCAGTAATGCCTTTCTTCCTTAAAAAAAGAAAAGATGGTATACTGCCAATTACTGATAAACGAATGACCCGCTTTAACATCTCCTTAGAAGATGGCTGTGAAATGGTTTTTAACGCAATTGAAAATGCATGGGGAGGTGAAATTTTCGTTCCGAAAATTCCATCCTATAAAATAACGGATGTGGCAACCGCTATTGCTCCTGAATGTAAACAAGAAGTACAAGGAATAAGGCCTGGAGAAAAGCTGCACGAAGAAATGATTACAATCTCTGATTCTTTTTACACGCTTGATATGGGTAAGTATTATGTTATTTTACCTCAGCAGCCCAATTTCAATATTGAAGAATATAAGAAGCATTTCAAAGCCAGTCCCGTCCCTGAAGGATTCAGCTATAATTCAGGGGATAACGATCATTGGGAAACAATTGAATCACTTAGAACCCATATTAAGAATCATGTTGATCCAACTTTCTCCGTTTGAACCAAACCGCTCTCATACAAAAGATAGCCTTAGGGACTGTTCAACTTGGTCTTCCCTACGGCATTAATAACGCTACAGGGAAACCTGACAAAGCTGAAGCATTTCGGATTCTGAATTTCGCCTACGAAAATAAAATTCAAATTCTGGATACTGCTGATGGTTATGGTGAAGCAATCAAGGTCATCGGCAACTATACCGCTGAGACTAAACGAAGCTTTCGAATTGTAAATAAATTCAAGATTGACTCAATTCCACTTCGTGACAAATTATTTCAAAGTCTTGAAATACTAAAGGCCAGTTCACTTTACTGTTACATGTATCACCAATTTAGTGATTACGAAGCCGCCCTGAGACTTGATGAGTTAAAGGAATTCAAAAGGAACTCAACCATTAGCAAAATAGGGGTTTCACTTTATGGAGTTGAGCAGCTCCGGCAGGTAATCAATGATCGTGACATTGATTTAATCCAACTACCGTCCAATCTACTGGATTCAAGTAGCGAGAAAGAAACACTTTTGAAGCAGGCAAAAAAATCTGGTAAAGAAATTCATGCCCGTAGCATCTACCTGCAAGGATTATTCTTTAAGGATCCCAACTCACTCACAGGGAATTTGATCGCACTTAAGCCTTACCTGGAAAAAATAAAATCAATTTGCCATCAACATCAACTTGATATCAAATCTGCCGCGTTGAATTACGTTTTGCACAAAGAATACATCGATTACGTAGTGTTGGGTATAGACCAGGCTTCACAGCTCGCTGAAAACCTCTCTTCTATTGAGGAATCGTTTGACGAATCCGCTCTCCGTGAAATCGCAATTGATACCAATGACCAATACTTGCTAAACCCATCAACCTGGAAGCCATGATTACAGCCATCATTCAAGCCCGGGTAAGTTCAACCAGGTTGCCTGGCAAAATCCTCGCAAAATTTTCCGGAAACTCGTTACTCGGCCATATTATTGATCGAATTTCCTACTCAAAATTTATTTCACAAACGGTGGTTGCAACAACCACGAATCCCGCAGACGATGTTTTGGTAGAGTGGCTTAAAGCCAATCAGATACCCTTCTTTAGAGGGGACGAAACAAATGTATTAAGCCGTTATTTAGAAGCAGCGAAAAAATTCAACGCTACGCACATCGCCAGAATTACTTCTGATGATCCTTTTAAAGACCCTGAGATCATTGATGCCGTTGCCTCGCTCTATTTGAATGAATCCCTGGATTTTGCGTACAACAATAAGCCCCCCTCCTTTGCTGAGGGCTTGGACACAGAAATTTTTTCTTTTCAGGCTTTGAGCAGGGCAAATAAAGAATCGAACGACCCTTTTGAAAAGGAACACGTAACACAATTTTTTTACCGGAATCCTGAAAAATTTAAACAAAAAAATCTATTGAGTCCTGTCGACTTTTCTCATCTTCGATGGACCATTGACACGCTTGAAGATATGGCCATGGCAAAAGCGGTTTATGAAGCGTTGTACAAACCAGGCAAAATATTTCATGCTAAAGAGATACTCGCATTGATTGAAAAACATCCTGAAATTGCTCAAATCAATCAAAGCGTAAAACGAAGCGACATGTATAAAAAATGATTTGAAATAACCGTATGAAAAGAATAACTGATTTAGAAAGGAAGTATGTTTTAGAGGCATTGGATAACGAATTTGCCACTTCTCAAAATAGTATCTTTTGTAACAGACTTGAAAAGTCGTTTGCAGAAAAATTCAAATCCAAGTATGCGATTAGTCATGCAAATGGAACAGCCACCATGCATAGCGCTTTGGTTGCCTGTGGTGTACAACCTGGCGATGAAGTGATCGTGCCTCCATTGACGATGTCAAGTACTTCTCTTGCCGTATTACACAACGGCAGCATTCCTGTTTTTGCCGATGTTGATCGCAAATCATTCAACATCGATCCAAAGTCGATCGAGGAAAAAATTACTTCCAAAACGAAAGCAATCATTACGGTTTCTTTATACGGTTTATCCCCTGATTATGATAAAATTTTGGATATCTGCAAGCAGAAGGGATTATACCTGATCGAGGATAATGCAGAGTGCTTCCTGGGAATGTATAAAGGAAAAATTGTTGGAGAATTTGGTCATTTCTCGAGCTATAGTTTTCAAGCGAGTAAACACATGACTTGCGGGGAGGGCGGTATGCTGATCACAAACGATGACGATCTGGCTGATAAGGCAAGAAGATTCTCATCTCTAGGGTATGCGGGTGTAAGCGGTAAACAAGGAAAAATTACACGTAACGATATCCAGGATCCTAATTACAATAGACACGTGATGCTAGGGTTCAACTATAGAATGTCGGAAGTACAGGCAGCGGTTACGTTGGGTCAATTGGAGCGTTTGGATGAGCTTGTAAATCAAAGAATCAAAGTTGCTGCTTTGTATAAAGAGGCAATCAAAGGAAGTG
>DASTYM010000340.1:0-6101 GCA_035764995.1 Cyclobacteriaceae bacterium
ACCCGATACAAACCCAGGTTAGCAAACGACAACGCGAGGAGCTTCTGAATCAACGCCCTAAACTTATTTGGTTTACCGGACTTTCCGGGTCGGGCAAATCAACCCTGGCTGTTCAGTTGGAGGCACAGCTTCACAAGAAAGGATACAAATCGTATTTACTCGATGGCGATAATATTCGGACAGGATTGAATAAAGATCTTTCGTTCAGCGATGAGGGCCGCGTAGAAAATATCCGAAGAATAGGAGAGGTGGCCAAGTTAATGTTGGACGCTGGAGTTGTTGTTCTCACAGCATTTATTTCACCTTTCAAAGCTGATCGTGAGAAAGTAAAAGAGATTGTTGGTAAGGAAAACTATATTGAGGTTTTTGTGAATACTCCTTTAGAGATTTGTGAGCAACGGGACGTGAAAGGATTATACAAAAGAGCGCGTGCAGGTGAGGTTAAAAATTTTACAGGCATTGATTCACCTTATGAGGTGCCAGAAAACCCGGATATTACCATCCGAACAGACCAAATGAGTGTGGATGAATCGATAGCGATTTTGATTAAATTGGTAGAGAGTAAAATTGTGATTTGAGAATTGTGATTTGGAATTTATTATGAGCCAGTATTATTTAAGTCATTTAAAAGAACTCGAGTCGGAAGCGATTTACGTGATTCGCGAGGTGGTAGCGCAATTTGAAAAGCCTGTGTTGCTTTTCTCGGGTGGTAAGGACTCGATCGTTCTTGCATACCTGTCGCGAAAGGCATTTTATCCGGCACGTATTCCTTTTCCATTAGTGCATATCGATACGGGTCACAACTTTCCAGAAACGATAGAATATCGCGATTGGTTAGTCAATGAACTTGGCGTTAAACTTATTGTAGGATCAGTTCAGGAGAGCATCGATAAAGGAAGAGTGAAAGAAGAATCAGGCTATGGTGCCAGCAGGAATTCACTTCAAACCGTAACGCTGTTGGACACCATCGAACAAAATAAGTTTGATGCTGCCATGGGGGGTGCACGCAGGGATGAAGAAAAGGCAAGAGCAAAAGAACGCTTCTTTTCACACCGTGATGAATTCGGGCAATGGGATCCCAAGAACCAGCGTCCTGAGCTTTGGAATATTTTTAATGGCAGAAAAAATCAGGGTGAGCATTTCCGCGTTTTCCCAATCTCCAACTGGACAGAAATGGACGTTTGGCAATATATCTATTCCGAAAACATTCCGATTCCTAAACTTTATTTTTCACACGATCGTGAGGTGATCGAACGCGATGGAGCAATCTTATCAACATCACCCTGGCTAAAGCTGAAGCCGACAGAAACTCCAACCATCAAGAGAGTGCGTTTCAGAACCTGTGGTGATATGCCGATAACCGGAGCAGTAGAGTCTGATGCGGACACACTCGAGAAAATTATCGAAGAAGTAGCAGCATCACGCAAAACTGAACGCGGAACCCGTGCGGACGACAAGCGCTCTGAAACTGCCATGGAGGACCGGAAAAAATCGGGTTATTTCTAAAAGTCACCGGTCACCAGTTTCCGGTCACCGGTGACTGGCAACCGGAGACTGGAGACCGGGAAAAGAGCGGGCAGTGCAACCTTTTTATTCCTACCTTGTCTATTCTAAGAACAGCCCAAAATACGTTTGAACGAGCAGGTGGTAAACATGCATGAAGAGCTTATTCTCCGGTGCCGGGCGGGCGATCAGGAGGCTCATTTCAAACTGTATAAGCTTTATTCAAGGGCTATGTACAATGTTGGCTACCGGATCACCGGAAATGAGGCTGATGCGGAAGATGTGCTGCAGGAGGCTTTTATCAGCGCCTTCCGGAACCTGGAAAGCTACCGGGGTGAAGCCAGTTTCGGGTCATGGATTAAGAAAATTGTAATCAACAAGGCCATTAATCTTCTGAAAAAACGGAAGCTGGCGACTATGCCTGAAAACGAAGAGTTTGATTTGCCAGCAGAAGAAACAGATCAAGAGTATATGCCTGAGTTGAGTGTCGATAAAGTGAGGCAAAGCATTCAGCAATTACCCGATGGATACCGGTCAGTGTTGTCGCTGTATCTGTTGGAAGGTTACGATCACCAGGAGATCGGAGAAATTATGGGTATTACTGAGTCAACTTCCAAATCGCAGTTGAACCGGGCAAAGAGTAAATTGAAAGAACTATTATTGAAGAAAATATGAAAGACCAGTTAGAAGATTTTATCCGTCAGAACAAAGCTGCATTTGACGATAAGGAGCCATCTGAAAAAGTATGGAGAGACATTTCTAAAAACTTGTTTAGTGTTTCGCTCTGGAACTCTGTAACAGTCTGGCGCGCTGCCGCAGCAGTGTTACTGGGGCTTTGTATTTTCTTATCGGTTCCAAAGATTGCAGACCGACAGGACGGCAAGCTGGCTTTGACTGAATTTAACGATGTAGAGAGTTTCTACATCAGCGAGATTTCAGCGAAAGTTGATCAGATCAAAGAATCAAGAGGGCAGGAGCATGGCTTGAACGGATTCACCAACGACTTTCAGCAATTGGAGGCTATGTATCAGGTATTGAAAGAAGAGATGAAAACTCACCCAAGTCAGAAAGTAAAAGATGCACTTGTTCTTAATTTGCTTGTCAGGATTGATTTGCTCAATCAGCAATTGCATAAAATTGAAGAAGGAGGAGGAGATAAAACTGAAAAGGAAACTAAAATTAACGCTTAGTTATTGTAGTCAGCAGTCAACTCGAAAGGGTCTTTTGCCGAGTCAACTACTTTTCCATCTTCACACTTTAAAATACGTGCAGGGAATTTTTTGATTAACCCGTAATCGTGCGTAGCCATTAATACAGCTGTACCGCTTTTATTGATTTGCTGGAACAATTTAAGGATACCATGTGAAACCTCCGGGTCAAGGTTTCCGGTGGGCTCGTCTGCAATCAAAATTAAAGGTTCATTTAATAGTGCACGGGCAATCACCACACGTTGTTGCTCACCACCTGAAAGTTGATGAGGCATTTTCTTCTCTACTGCTCCTAAGCCAACCTGCATCAACACTTCGCTCAGCCTACCCCTCATTTTCTTATTGTCCGTCCAGCCTGTGGCCTTCAGAACGAACATGAGGTTTTCGTCAACGCTGCGATCGGGGAAGAGTTGAAAATCCTGGAAAATAATTCCAAGTTTTCTTCTGAGTTTGTGGACCTGTGAGTCTTTCATGTCGCGGATATTAAATCCGGCAACGTCAATTTCACCAAGTTTCAGGTTTAAATCCGCGTAGAGCGTTTTAAGCAATGATGATTTTCCGGAACCTGTTCTTCCTACTAAAAAGACGAACTCACCCTTCTCAATGTTGAAATTGATATCGCGGAGGACATTATTACCATCCTGAAAAATATGAGCTTCTTTTACGCGTACGACAGGCTCACTTGAAAACATATTACGAGTTCGCTTTTTTATGATCTGCCAAAAATTTAGCAAGTCCGCTGTCGGTTAGCGGATGGTTCAACAGCGCTGTGATTACATTTAACGGGCAGGTTGATACATCGGCTCCGATTTCTGCACACTTGATCAGGTGCATCGTATGACGAACAGAGGCAGCAAGGATTTCGGTGTTAAATCCATAATTGTCATAGATCTGGCGGATTTGTGCAATGAGTTCTAATCCATCTTGTGATATATCATCCAATCGGCCAATAAATGGAGAAACATAACTAGCTCCGGCTTTAGCGGCCAAAATTGCCTGACCAGCAGAAAATACCAATGTGCAATTCGTACGAATTCCTTCGCTGCTAAACTTCTTCAATGCCTTCACGCCATCCTTAATCATGGGCACTTTCACCACAATTTTACTATCGATTTTGGCCAATTCGTGCCCTTCTTTCATGATTCCGTCAAAATCAGTCGCGATTACCTCAGCGCTCACGTTATTGTCAACGATGTTACAGATGGCTTTATAATGGGCTCTGATATTTTCAGCGCCTTTAATGCCTTCTTTGGCCATCAGCGATGGATTGGTTGTTACACCATCGAGAACGCCCAAATCGTAGGCTTCTTTAATTTCATTAAGATTTGCTGTATCAATAAAGAACTTCATTGTGTAGTGGTTTTGCCAGTAAAAATAAGGAAAGTCAGGAATAGTACAGAGCCCTTAGTGAGTCCTGAGACTATAGTTAGTTTTAGTACTCAAGACTATATGGACTCAATACTAAAGACTAGTTAAAAAAATAGCAAACCGAACATCGCACCGCTACAACCGTCTACCCTTGCTACCTTCCGATCCTGGGGGAATTCAACAGGAGCTGGTCGTGCCGGTTTGCCGGGCGCAAAGATAAAACAATTGTAGGATTCGAGAAATGATTCTGGATACTGTTCCCGGTTGCCAGTTGCAGGTTACCGGTTACCGGTGAATAGCGACTGGTAACCAATTAACCACTTACGCCAAACCCGACAAGTAAAGATTAAACTCTAACGGGCTGCATGGCTCAAATCCATCTGCTTCCAAATCTCCAAAGATACCTTCATCAAATTCAAGTTCGCGAACAGAAACTTCACCTTGATCGGGAACGGTGATCTCGGTTCCCTTGTATTGAATAGGGTTTACCCGCACTAATATTTGAAGATCGTCTAAACGCTTTTTAAAATATTGGTGTACAATGTTTTGACTTTTTGCCATGATTAATTTGAAGATTTGAAGATTTGAAGATTTGATAATTTTGAGGATGAATAGCTGCAGATTTCGATGAAATAGTGCATTTTCAAATTTTCAAATTGACTCATTTTCAAATTATTATGATCCGGCTTAATCTTCCTGAAAAAATTGAAACAGAACGCCTTGTTCTGCTGCGGCTAAAGTACGAAGATGCCGAAGAAATTTTCTATTCATACGCAAGCAAGCCTGAAGTGACCCGGTATCTTGCTTTTCCCACTCATCAATCAGTGGCAGATGCACGCAACTTTCTTAAATATGTAACAGCTGCCTGGGATGCCGGAACAGAATACGCCTTTGGAATCCGGTTAAAAGAAGATAACCGGTTTATCGGCAGCATCGGCTGTATTAATGAGAATGGAAAAGTTCAGTTTGGGTATGCATTGAGTCCGAATTATTGGAATCAGGGATTGATGACCGAGGCTGGTAAAGCTGTATTGGAATTACTGAAGAGACAGAAAGACATTTACCGCATCTGGACCTTTATCGATGCAGAAAATGAGGCATCCGGTAAAGTTCTACAGAAGTGCGGGTTAGTTGAGGAGGCCCAATTAAGTAAGTGGTTTCGGTTTGTGAATCAGGATAATCAACCGAAGGATTGTACCCTGTATGTGTTGAAAGGGTAGTTATCGATAAATTTGTGCCAGGAATTTTGCAATGAATTCTCCGTTTGTTATACTTGCTCTGTATTACTTTTAAAGCATGGGAAAAGGAGACAAAAAATCTAAAAAAGGAAAACGCTGGAAAGGTTCGTATGGAGTCTCCAGAAACAAGAGTTCCATCAAAGCAAGATTGAAGAGAGCTAGTTCTAAAAAGGTGTCAAGCACTTCATCATCTGCGGATGCAGCTCCAAAGGCAAAACGTACCTCTAAGAAAAAAGAAGCTTAATAAATTAAGAAAGTGAAATTGAATATTAACAAAGCGTGGTGGTGGCACGGGTTCAGCTTGAATCGGTGTACGGCTATGCGTTAATATCAGTATAAAGAAAATTTGTTAAAGCCCGTCCCGATTCATCGGGGCGGGCTTTTTGTTTTATAGACACTTGAGATCATGAAGTATAAAATTTATAGTAAGTCAAAGAAATTGCTGGCCGACACACTCACACCGGTAAACATTTACCTGAAGCTGCGCGATGTGTTTGCGGGAAGTATTTTATTGGAGAGTTCCGACTACCACGGGCATGAGAACAGTTTGTCCATTATCTGTTGTGACCCGATTGCAAGCTTTAAGTTAAAAGATTCGGTTGCAGAAAGTCGTTTTCCGGATGGGGGAATCTTTATAGATGAGATCAATCCGGGTGAGTTGGTTGACAAGCTGGATGCGTTTAGAAATTCATTTCAGGCCGATAGTGGATGTGGATTGTTTGGTTATATCAACTATGATACCGTTCGGTACTTTGAAGATATTTTAATCTAAAAAAAGGAAAAC
>DASTYM010000341.1:0-3462 GCA_035764995.1 Cyclobacteriaceae bacterium
AAGCTTTACCACCTGCGGCACTTCGGTCGGCAATCACAAAGTCTGATGTTCCGTCTTTATCAAAATCCGCCACAGCAATATCATTGATGTTTTGGCCACCGCCAATGGCAATACTTCCCACTGTTGTGAATGCAACCGTTCCATCAGCAGGGTTCGTCAGAATAAATATTTTTGTGGCGTTTGCGTTTGGAGATACAATGATTTCCGGCCAGCCATCACCTGTCATGTCAGCAGTTTCCAGGGCCAGCGTTCCATCCGCATTTACTGCGCCTGTTACCACTTTGTCGACCCTGGTAAATTCGCCAGCCACGATAGTATTGGTTGTTAACTTATTCTCAAATATGTAGATGACGTTTGACTGACCATTGGTCACAATTAGTTCGGGGCGTCCATCCCTGTTCAAATCACGAATACCAATTTGCTTTGCAAAAGCACCAAGCGTGATATCAAGTTGCACAGGCGCACTAAAAGTTATACTTCCAGCGGCAGCGCTCGTATTCTGAAAAACAAAAATTGAATTTCCGGTAGCAGTTCCACCACGCGATGCCACAAGATCAGGTTTGCCATCGCTATTGATATCACCACAACTGACACTAAAAGTGGGGAACGCAAGTGTAATGCTTGTTTGCGCGAAACTCAGGGTGGTGTTATTCGCAGCTACCGTGCTGGTGTTGCGAAGCATCATGATGTTACTTTTCCCATCCTTGAATTTCGATCCTGCGATATCAGGTTTACCGTCTCCGTCAAAATCACAGGAGCATAAATCAAAAATATCATCGGCATTGGTTGACGAGGTTACGGTAAAATTATTTGTGAAGGGCTGCACACCGCTAAACACCGGCATGAATTTCTTATTCGACTTGGCAGAACGTTTTGTAGCGGTGTTAATTACTTCCACAAAGCTTAACCTGGCGCTTGCCGGAACTGTTACAGTTATAAGTGATTCCGTTGAAGGTGGTACAATTGTGCCCTTAACGCTCCCAAACCACACTTGTAAATCTGCGGCATTGGCACTAAAACCTACACCAGTTATCTGAACAGTGGTGAGGGGATAACCTGATATCCGCTCAACATTATCAATACGCGGCTGGGCGATAGCCAGAACTGATACTGTGATACTTGCAATAAGCAGGAATAAACCTCTCATAATTCTAATGGAAAACTGTTAACAGCCAGGCATCGCGGAAAATCTTCATTTTGCGATACTTATCACGTTCAGCTCTTGCCTGATTAATATCACTTGCTTGAGCGATGTAAACATACCAAAGGTTCTTTTCCGTTAAGTGGCCTGAATCAGCGGTGAAACCGAGTTTTTTAAGGCCTTCTGCAAAATGAGTTGCATTGGCATCTGATTTAAAGACACCGGCAATCACATAGTCGGCAACTTCCAACTCTTCCTGGTGACTTCCTTTCTTTACAAATTCATGTCTTTCAGCATTCGGGTGAGCATCTGTTGCTGCGCCATGGTGCTCATCGGGGTCGGCTGCATGTTCCGTCAATCGGCTAATTCTGGCCTGCTCTTCATGATGGGCAGTGTCATATGGTTGTTGAGTAGGCATATCAATTGCCAATACTTCCGACTTCAGCCTTGGTCCACCGTCATGCTTGGCCGGAGGGGTTACCGGGGGATTTTCTTTCGGTGTAACTGCGACAACCACAGGCGCTTTCACAGGCTCTTTTACTTGTTTCTTTTCTAACTCTGCCTGCAGCTTTGCCTCTTCTTCTTTCTTTTTAGCTAATGCTGCTGCTTCCTGTTTTTTCTTCTCTTCTTCAGCTTTGCGTTTTTCTGCTAATTGTTGAGACGCTGATTTTTTAATCGGCTTCTCTTTCTCTTTTACAGTATTAACAAAAGAGTAGACGGGTATATTCTTTTTCTTTGCTCCAAAAATATAACTCAGTTGAACTTCAAATGAGGGGCTGTTCAATTCGTTCGCTCCCGTATTTTTTAAAGAGTATGATCCACCGATGAGAAAGAAGTTTTGAACCTTCACTCCACCTAACGCGGAAATTCCAAAATCCTGTTTATAAGATCCGCCAAACCAAACCACATGATTCAGGTGTAACACTGCTGCAGCTTCAATTTGAGACGGAAGGTCCTGATTGATCCGGTAAATTAAATACGGCTCAAACACATGCTTGTCCTTATTAAAGTAGAATCGGTTGCTCGCATGAGCAATAACCGATTGAAACGGCTTAACTTCTTTTACAGTAAAAGCATCTTCACTTACATAGGCTGGTGAGAATATGTTGGGTAAGGAAGCTCCGAAATGCACCGTGTTCAGGTGGAATGAAATCCCAGCATTTCCAATTAAGGAAGCGTTCTTATCGAGAATATTCATGAGGGCCGGGTCGGTTGTATCTTCAAACTCCTCGATGTCGATACCATTATAAGCCACACCGCCTGAGGCCGCAAAGCGAATAAACTTATGTTTATCTATCGTGAGCGTATAACCAATAGTTAATGAAGCCGCTGAAGTGCTCAGGATACCCCGGGTATCATTTGTAAAACTGAGCCCGTAATTGAGACCTATAGGTGTTGGGGCATGAAGGGTCAAATTGGCAATTGCAGGGCCTCCCTCGATATCCATCCATTGTCTCTTATAGACCAATGACAGCGCTGACCTACCTTCAATACCTGCATAAGACGGGTTTATGCTGTAAGGATTAATAAAAAACTGGGTGAAGTTTGATATGTCCTGAGCATAGGTGCAGATTGGAACTAGGCAAACGAAAATATAAATAAGTATCTTTATCCTACTCATTAACAGATTTAATGGACGAGTTTTTAAAAAGTAACCTGATTCGCCTCATCCTCCAGGTTTTAAAGCCAATTCAAAAAATTAACATTACATTTAAGCGAAATTACCAATAAAAAGGGGATTATCCCAAGATGTACACAGCTTCTAAAAGGCTCATTGTCGCCAAGTGGCTTATAATTGCGATGTTATTAGTGTCCTTAACGACTAGTAGGGTATTTGCTCAAAATTTCTCCCTAGGCGCTAAGGCTGGTCCTCTGGTTCTATGGTCGCCTTTTGGGGATAAAGAGGATGGAAAAGGCTATGATGTGCAGCCTAAGTTCGGTTATTATGTGGCCGGAATTATCAATTTTCCCCTCAAGAATAATTATACCTGTGTGATTGAAGGTGGCTTTTCCCAGAAAGGCAGAAAGGTTGAATTCGAGGGAAACTTTAATAATGGAACCTATTATTTTGTTGACGCTGCCCTCCTGCTTCGAAAGTCTTTCAATTTCAACCTAGGTAAAAATATTCCTGCCACAGGTTTTTTTAATATCGGCCCGCATATTAGTTACTGGCTTGGTGGAAAAGGAACTGTTGGAGGTGTTGGAGGTGATGGTTCTCCCTACAAAATCGAATTTATTGATTCGTTAACCGCAGATGATAATGATTTCAAAACCATGTATATGGTTGATGTAAACCGTTGGTTGTTTGGCGCTGATATTGG
>DASTYM010000342.1:0-2735 GCA_035764995.1 Cyclobacteriaceae bacterium
GATCTGGCGATTCAGTGCAGAGTATGCACCTAATAATAATTGCTGCCCGGTTTGACCACGCGCATAGAATGTTCTGGACACCTGAGATCCACCGAATGAACGGTTAGCTAACAAACCACCATATTCACGTGCAAATGGAACACCCTGAGCCACGCATTGGTCAATGATGTTTACACTCACTTCCGCTAAGCGATGAACATTTCCTTCGCGTGCACGGTAGTCTCCTCCTTTAATGGTATCATAAAAAAGACGGTACACACTGTCACCGTCATTCTGATAATTTTTTGCTGCATTAATGCCACCTTGTGCTGCAATACTGTGCGCTCTGCGTGGACTATCCTGAAAACAAAATGCTTTCACGTTATATCCAAGCTCTCCAAGAGATGCCGCTGCTGACGCGCCTGCCAATCCCGTTCCAACCACAATTACTTCATACTTTCTTTTGTTGGCGGGGTTTACAAGCTTCATGCTAAACTTATGCTTGCTCCATTTATCGGCTAACGGTCCTTCAGGTATTTTGGAATCAAGTGCTGACATATATTATTATTTGAGAACTATCTATTGATTAACTATTAATTCACCCATCCGAAATAGATCGAGATAGGCATCAAGGCAAAAATTATTGGAACGATAATCGAGAATGCTGTTCCCACAAAACTAATTATACCATTATACTTCATGTGATTTAACCCTAAGGTTTGGAATGCGCTTTTGAAGCCATGAAGCAAGTGCCAGAATAGTGAGAAACATCCTAATACGTAAACGATCACTACCCAGGGTTCCTGGAATACCAGCAACATTTTCGCATACAAATCAAGTTCGCCTTCCTCCCAATTTGTAAAGCCCTGGCTTACGCGGTTAGGAATCCAGAAGTGTGACGTGTGGATAACAAGAAAGATCAAAATGAGTGTACCCAACAAGCCCATACTCAGGCCATACCATGTTGTATTTCCCGGTTGTGAAACTTGCGAATAACGAATAGGACGGGCTCTGCGATTTTGTGACGTTAAAATAAATCCGTCAATGATGTGAAACAGGAAACCTAGGACTAAGCCGATTTCGAGTAAGCGAATGATGGGGTTCGTGCCCATGAAATGTCCCCAATGACTGAAGGTAGCACCTCCGTCATTTAAAAAGATCATGGCATTAATGGTACAGTGAATTACCAGGAAGCTGATCAGGAACAAACCCGTCAGTGCCATAATAAGTTTTTTACCAAGCGAGCTTGTAAAAAGGTTAGTAAACCAATTCATACGGTATTGTTCAGGAATTTTATGCTTGCGCAAAATACTTCCCGAAGTTTTACCAAACAAAGAAGCCGTATAATTTTAACGTGTTCTAAATAGTAGGCGAAGTTGGCCTGAACGAAATCAGAGCATCTGAAACAACAGAATGATCAAGGAGATAGTTAACACCATCACCAGCAAAAACCATTCGCGCTTAAAAAAGTCACTCACCCGTTTCATATAGATTAAAGCCATTTAAAAAAATTATGCTTTGCGGGTATAAAACAAAATTAAGCCCAAAAAACTTAATTATTGATTATCAGAAAGTTAAGAATAAATACAGAGACAAAATTGGCTTGATCTTATCCAAATCCTGCTCATTTTCTCCCATAATGGGAATAGAATAAGCGAACTAAAGACCGTAATTTTACCTTTTTCAACCACTACTGTTCTAGTCATCGATGTACCTGATTTTTGACACGGAGACCACGGGTATTCCGCGAAATAAGACTGCCCCATTATCTGACCTTGAGAACTGGCCAAGGCTGGTTCAAATTGCCTGGCAACTTCACGATGCAAAAGGAAAATTACTTGCTCAACATAACTATCTGATTAAGCCAGAGGGATTTAATATCCCTTACAAGGCGGAGCAAGTACACGGCATATCCACCAAGAGAGCATTGGCGGAAGGGCACGACCTCAAAACCGTTCTTGACACTTTTGTTAAGGACTTAGCAGGCACGAAAGAACTTATCGGGCACAATATTGAATTCGATGTCAATATTATTGGTGCGGAATTTATTCGAAAGGAACTGCCAACGGAGGCCTTCCTCAATCTCACCAAGATAGATACGGGTATAGCCTCCACTGAATTTTGTCAATTGAGTGGCGGCATTGGTGGTAAACTGAAAATGCCGCGCCTTACTGAGCTTCATGAAAAACTTTTTGGAAAAGATTTCGGTGATGCGCACGATGCCTCTTACGATGTTGCAGCTACAGCTCGCTGTTTTTTTGGTTTGATTAAAAGAAATGTTGTCAATCCGTTTGACTCGACTCCGGTTGCTGAAATTGAATATGAAGAGCCAAGCTTAGATACCGGCAATTTTGCCAAGCGTGAAAAGAAAAAAGATGCCGGCTACTCCTTAAATGAAGACGAAGGCAAATCGATAGAAGGAGTGTTTTGCCACCTACACGTTCATTCACAATTTTCTGTACTACAAGCAACACCTGAAATCAAATCACTGATCGCCAAAGCCAAGGCTGCTAATATGCCAGCCGTGGCGATGACGGATTATGGAAATTTATATGGCGCGTTCAAATTTGTACAGGAAGCACTTGCACACGGAATCAAACCAATTGTAGGCTGTGAATTTTATCTGTCGGAAGAGCGAAGGAAAAATAAATTTACCAAGGACAATCCTGATAAGAGACATAACCAGGTTCTAATTGCCAAAAACAAAAATGGTTATCAGAATCTGATCAAATTAAGTTCTCTCGGTTTTACAGAAG
>DASTYM010000343.1:0-14124 GCA_035764995.1 Cyclobacteriaceae bacterium
ATTTGATGGGGTGAGTTGGATGCGGCTGGATTCAGAAAATCACTTCAGCCTATAATTCAAGCTTCCCCCAACATTGAACTGCCAGATGGTTGAGCCTGTGGAAACACCGGCACCTGATCCACCGGTTCCGAAGTAGAAACCTCCACCTGCCCACTGAACAGGCGAAAGAAGTTGTCCGTGAATTCTGAGACTCAGTTTTTCGTTCATCATGATGCGAACGCCCAATCTTCCGCCAAGCGTTAATTTTGTCACACTTTCAGACTTAAGCGATTCATCAGGGTTAGTCCAACCCACACCGGCATTGAACGTTCCAAAACCAGCTATCTTATCATTGAGTGGAGCATACTTGGTTCCGCCTAATAGAACATAGTTAATACCTACATTTCCATCATACCGGGTATCAATTCCCTGGTAGTAAACATCCGTCTTCAGGTTTTGATAAATTAATTCGATAGCAACGGTCTCTGCTAGTCCGAATTCAAGTCCGCCTCCCCATTGAAATCCATCCTGGATTTTTCCGGTTCCATATTCCGTATCAAACTTATCGGAGAAGGTATAGCTTTCGAAGGTTAATAATGTTACCGTTGGTTGCGCCCATGCCGTTACAGAGATCAGCAAAACCAACACAGATAATAAAAGTTGTTTTTTCATAAGTAGGGGATATTAAACCAATTTAAACAAAAATAGCCAAGCCAAGCCAAAAGAGAACTGATTTTTGTCATTTTTAAACGAATTTCATATCCAATTAACTTGCAACTCATAGAAAAAAATTAATTTCGTTCTTCTAAAAATAAAATCCCTTATGAAAAAACTATTAATCCTTTTGTCTATTTGTCTTTCAACTGCTGCATTTGCGCAGTCTAACAAGGAAGATGTTGATTTTATCCAATCGATTTATGGTAAGGAAAAGAAAACGATCGTTACTGATTTTATTAAGCTGGAAGGCGCTCAGAAAGATGCTTTCTGGAAATTATACGATGAGTATGAAGCTAAAAGAAAAGAGCTTGGCAAAAAACGTGTTGCTGTTTTAGAAAAATATGCAGCGGGTTATGGTACCATGAATGATGCAGCTATCTCTGAGAATATTAAAGAGACAGCAGCATTAGGAGTTCAGACCGACAAGTTGATTGCAACTTATCACAAGAAAATTGAAAAGGCTGCCGGTGCAAAAGCTGCCGCACAGTTCTTCCAGATTGAAGTATATCTGTTAAGTGCTATTCGCGCTTCTATCCTGGAAAGCATTCCGTTCATCGGTGAGTTAGACTAACAAAAAAATTGGTTAGAAGTAAATAAAGACCATCCTGGCCGAATCGTCAGGATGGTCTTTATTTTTAATAACTTCGGAATAGCATGGGTCGGAGGATCATTTTTCTCGTGATTATTCTTACTGCACCATTACCCCTGGTCGGTCAGCAAACAGACTCGACTCAGGTTGATTTGGTTGATGTTGTGATCGGTAGAAAAAAAATTCGGGAAGCAAATCAAATTCGGTCCGAGCGAAAAGTGTACTTCTCACTGCTTCCTGCAGCGGTCAATGTTCCCGGTGGAGGAAAAGCTGTTATTACCGCCATCAATGCTGCGTTTTACCTGGGTGATCCTGCAGAGACCAATCTTTCCAACCTTTACATTATTCCCTACACCAATTTTGTTGATCGGTATGGTGTTTACCTGCGACCCAACATTTGGCTGGTGAAAAATAAATTCAACCTGACGGGTGATTATCGCATTGCTCACTTCCCTCAATACTCCTGGGGATTGGGGGGAAATTCTCCCACATGGGCGGAGTCACTGATTGACTCAGATTACATTCGATTTTTTCAAACTGTTCTCATAAAGGTTTATAACAATTGGTACACTGGACCGGGCTATGCATTGGATTATCATTATAACATTGAAGAAACTGAATTTGAAGGAGAAGGACATCTTGCCCGTTATGATGAGGATCATACGACTTCCACTGTTTCCTCAGGCGTAACGGTTAATCTTGTCTATGACGCACGCATCAACGCCATCAATCCTCCGGCAGGGGCAACTTACCTGATCCTTAATTACCGATGGAATTCGGAAGCACTTGGCAGCACCTACACCAACCATTCATTGTACGCTGACCTCCGAAAATATATTTCCCTCAATAAAAACGGGAAACACTTGCTGGCCGTGCGATCGTATTACTGGACTGTACTGAAAGGAAAAATGCCATACCTGGATCTTCCCTCCACTAACTGGGCTCCGGCAGCGGGTATCAGCAGCCGTGGCTTTCAGGTAGGCCGTTACCGGTCGAACGCCATGTTATATGCTGAGGCAGAACAACGTTATACGTTAACCAGAACCGGATTGCTGGGTTTCGTTACATTCGCCAATGTTATGTCGGCTTCTGAGTTTGACACGCAACATTTTAAACACTGGCAACTTGGCGCAGGATTCGGAGCCCGTGTCAAGTTTAATAAATACTCTGCCTCTAATCTTGCCATCGATTTCGGGTTCAGTAAGAATTACTGGGGTGTTTGGTTAAACCTTGGAGAAATGTTCTGATCGTAGATAATGAAGATTATTATTTAATCGGTTATTCTTGATTTTAAATTCCACCTTGCATTTTTTAACTTTCGTTCACAAAATTCCCTTTTATGAAATACCTCCTCCTTGCTGTCGGCATTCTTGCATGTGTTGCTTCTGAAGCACAGGTTTATTCAAATAAAGTTGTCGGTAAGAAAAATGCTGCAGCGATCGACAGTTTGAAAAAAGCAGATTATCCCTACATCCTTCCTATCTGGGGTCAGAAGGCAGCAAAGAGAGGTTTTAACCTTCCTTACTCTGCAGGCATTGGAATTAATTATTTGTGGCAGAAATCTGACCTGGTTATTGATAATCTACAGGTCGGTTTTAATCATGGACCAATGCATGACCTGAGTGAAGTTATCCGGTTTGATAATGCGACATCGGAAGCCAATGGATTAAATATTCGACCTGATATCTGGCTTTTTCCTTTTCTAAATATTTATGGAATTCTTGCCAAGGCTAAACCATCCACGGCCATAGATGCAGGAGTTTATGTTCCGGGCGCTGACGGAAACTGGACAAGAGTTGTGACATTAAACACCAAGGCCAACTTTGAGGCAACAACGATGGGGTTTGGACTTACTCCAACGTTAGGAATTGGCGGAGGCTGGATGGCTCTGGATATGAATTTTACCTGGAACGATATTGCTGAATTGGAAGATCCTGCCTTTGCATTTGTTTTTGGGCCACGCTTTGGAAAAACTTTTAAGTTTAAAAAACCTGAAAGCAACATCGCATTTTGGGTAGGTGGGTTCCGATTAAAACTCAATACCGGAACAAGCGGCTCTATTGACTTAACGGAATTGTTTGATACAGATGGCCTTCAAACAAAAGTTGACAATGGAATTCAGAATGTAGCCAATAAGCAGGTTGAAGTTGATAACTGGTGGAATGGATTGACTTCTATTGAGCAAAAAAATCCTGTCAATATTGCCAAGTATGAAACTGCCAACCGTGCCCTGGCTCGTGCGGGTGGTTTTCTCAATAGCATGGATGAAGCCCTTAATGATGAGCAACATGCATCCGTTCAGTACAGTCTTGACAAGCGCCCTAAGGACATGTGGAACTTTATCATTGGATCTCAGTATCAATACAACAAACACTGGATGTTGCGTGCAGAATACGGATTCCTGGGATCGCGGCAACAAGTTATTGCAGGGCTCCAGTACCGGTTTGGGTTATAATGTAATCGGTAATCGGTAATCGGTAATCGGTAATCGGTAATCGGTAAACTTAAATCGTAAATCATTTTATTAAAATTAACTATTAACGATTAACTGATAACGGATTACGGTTTGCTCTCCGTCTCCCTTCTCTCCTTTGCTTTTCCTGCGCCAATCGGAATTCCAACTGCCAGATACAGTGATGTATTAAATTGATCAGGCGTTGAATCATCAATGGTGATATCAACCAGTCCGTAATAATACCGCACGGCCAGGTTCATTCCATTTCCTCCCATCAATCTGTAACCCAGACCGCCAACCAAACCAAAATCGAGGCGATGAAACTGATCGCTGATTTTTAATTTGTATTCCAGATCATCTTTATCTTTTACATCGGCCGTGAAAACATCGTAAGCTTTTGCACGCAGTGCAGGCATAATTCCTCCTTCAACATAGAAATTATTCCTGAATTGATACTTCATTGCCAGGGGAACATTGAAGTAATTAATCTTTCTTCTCACCTCCCCTTCCGAGAAAGCGTTATCGAGATCAGGATCATTTAATGAATAGGTGGGTAAACCCGCTGCGCCCATGGTAGATTTTACCAACACACCTGTGTGAAACATCCATTGAGGATTCCTGAATTTAAAGTCAAAATAAAAACCAAGATTGAACGTGCCTTTCATATCACTATTTGCCAACCCGCGCAGATCGGGGTAATTTATTCCACCATCCAGTCCGAATTCAATTTTACCGGTATTAAGTTTATCGCCCAGCAATAACGATATCAGCACCTGACCCCTGGCAGGCACCAGGTTGATGGTGAGAAAAAGGAGGATTATCAGCAATCGCATAATCGTTTGTTTTGCTTAAAGATAAGCCATTCCTCAACCGTTAACAGAATAAATCGGTCTGGATGGCTGGATTTTCCTTTCCGGCTAATAAAAAGTTTAATTATTTTAGCCTATCAAATAACTTTCAAATTCATTCCCAAACGACCTAAAATCTGAATACATGAAAAAATTACTTTCCCTGCTAGTGTTGACCACGCTGGTATTATCGTGCCAAAAGAATAAAGAAACTGCTCAAGACTCCCAGGCATTTGACCAACAACGCGATTCATTCTTCGCCAATATGCTGACACCAGGTGAGGCTGCTGCTGCTTTGCAAGCTACTGCAGCAGAATTTAATCCAAACCTGATGAACGATCCGAAGCTATCCTCCGGTTATTCAACCAGTGATGTAAAAGCTGCTGCGAATTTAGGTGTCTATCTTGCTGATTTGAATTACAGTGTTGCTTACAAGCAAAGCGCTAACACAAAAGAACTTTTCACTGCTTCACAGGAATTAAGTCAGGCGATTGGAATTCAACAGTCCATACTCACATTCCTTTCAAAACGTTACAACGACAACATCGCGCAAAATGATTCTGTGCAGGCGGTGATCAACGAACTGTTTAAAAAATCTACTGCAGACCTGAAAGGAACAGATCGCGAAAAACTTGTAGGCATTGCTATGGCCGGGTATCAAATTGAAAACCTTCACCTGGCAGTCGGTATTATTGAAGCGTATCCTAAAGATATGTTACCGGATGATGCCCGCCTGCAAATTTTGATTCCCGTTTTTCGTTTGGTGCTGAGTCAGCAAAAGAATGTTGAAAATATTTATGCATTCCTGAAGACAATCGCTGATCCGTTGAATCCGGAAGCTAATCCAAATCATGCATATTATTCTACTGCGTTTGAAGAACTGATTGCCGTGTACAAAAAACTTAACGTGGAAGAAAAAATCGCCAACAACCAGGGTGTTGAGTTAATGAAGGATGAAGTTGTTCAGGAGTTGAGCGCGAAGATAAATGCAATCAGGAATAAAATTGTGAGCGCCAGCTAATCAACATTTTCAGTGAAGGTTATTAATCGGGAGTTCAATCGAGCTCCCGATTTTATTCTATACCATCAGACTTTTCCGGTTTCAGGTCCCCGCTCGCCATTCAGCCAACCCATCATCAGTTTATAACTCAGCGTCAGAATAATCGCTCCGGTAAACAATCCTATAAATCCGGAAACCATAAAACCTCCAATGGCTCCGACAAAAACAACCAGCATCGGAGCAGGCGCTCCTTTACCGAGTAAAATTGGTTTAAGAATATTATCACTCACGCCTACCAGAATCATCCACACAGTAAAAATAGAAGCTGTTACTGTATCGGCTGCTCCCCAAATGTAAATGATCACACCCACTGAAACCGGGAGAATACCAATTTGAACTATGGATAATATGAGGCAGACTAAAATCCATAAACCTGCTAACGGAATTCCGGCTAACACAAAACCAATTCCGGCAAGAATAGATTGTATCACCGCTACGCCTAAAACTCCTTTTGCAACATTTCGCACGGTTAGCTCAGCAGAGTTCACCATCGACTCACCAGCCTTGCCCATTAACATATTAAATAATGTATGCGCAAACTCCCCGGCCGATTTCGCAAACGCCAACAACGCGCCACTAATAATAATTGAGAACGTAAAAATGAAGATGCCCGATGCAGTATTCTTCAGTAAACCAAACAGCGTTAACAAAACAGATTTTACCTGGTCGCTGTGTTGCGAAATTAAAGCAGTCAAATCCTTTGAAGCTTGCGACCAATAATCAAATGCGGTCGGTCCTATAACAGGCCAGGTTTTTACCTGATCACTCGGTGGTGGTATGTGTAACTCACCCGAACGATAAGCGTTTCCGATTTCCTTGAACTCATCTACTGTTGCAAACAACAACCAGACTGCCGGGCCTATGATGAGCAACAACATCATGATCGTTATGATTACAGCTGACCAAATATTTCGACCTTTAAGTTTTTGAGTTAACATGGCGTGAATCGGATACAGCGTGATCGCCAAAACAGATCCCCAAACTAATGGTGTAATAAAAGGTTCCACGATTCGAAAACAGGAAATCAATAGAAAAGCCAAAGCCAATAATTGCAAGGCATAATGAATTACCGCGTTATGGGGCAGGCCGTCCTGCTTCTGTTCAGTAGTCATAAAGGAGTAGGTTAAATATTCTTCAAATTATGCAATTAAGGCATTTAGTTCAGGACAATTTTTACTTTTTAAGAGATTAAACTTGTGTCTATTTTGCATCATTGCCTTGCCGTCTGACCAAAATCATTTGAAAATTTTCGGGCAAATATGTTTATTGAAGTTTGGAAATAACCCCCGTTTAATATGAAACGATTACTGAGAATGAGATTATTACTAATTGCGCTGACTGCCTTTTTGTTAGGGAGTTGCTACCCGGAAGGCCCCGAGTACACAGAGGATCTGGATGTGGTGTACACAACCTATGACCAGGCTTATGACTTTAAGGCTGGATCGACTTATGCCATGCCTAATAAGATTGTGGTAGATGCTGAAAAGGATAATAATGGTGATTGGCAGCCCGAGTATATGCCGGATGCATTTGCCGGTCCAATTTTAGCACAGATAGAATCAAACATGACAGCCTTGGGCTGGACAAGACTCCCTAATAATGTTGTTACTGATGAGCCCAATCCTGATGCAGATATTATTCTGACCCCGGCCGCCATGAAGAACACAAATTATTTCTATAGCTACTGGTACGACTGGTGGTACTATGGATGGGGCGGATGGTATGGATGGTATTACCCGCCATATTATACAGTCAGCAGTTACACAACGGGTTCGATGATCATGGTTATTGCAGATCCACATGTACAAACACCAATCAACCAAACTCAGGCTGCATGGATGGCGGTGGGTAATGGTCTCTTTACCGGAGCCTACGACTTGAATCGTGTTAAGAAAGCAATTGATCAATCATTTGCACAGTCACCTTATTTAAAAACCAATTAATGATGAACCATATGAAAAAGATCATATTTATTATTTCATTATGCTTCATTACAGTTGGAGCAGCCGTTGCGCAAAGTAACACTACTATTAGTTATTCTGTTGGCTTCCCTGTCGGTGACTTGAGTGATTATATCACCAATGTGAGCTGGCGCGGTGTTGCACTCGATTTTCGTAAAATGGTTAACCCCAATATCGGTGTTGGTTTTAGCACCGGGTGGAACGTGTTTTATGAAGATATGGGCAGAAATACCTATACGATTGACAACCAGTCACTGACTGGCAAACAATATCGTTATAGCAATCATATTCCGATTTATGTTAACCCAACATATTACCTGAGACCTGATGATACAGTCAATCCATTCTTCAGCCTGGGTATCGGTACAATCTACACGTTGAGAAATACCGATATGAATTTATATACCTGGGAACAAGAGTCATGGGGTTTTGCATTAGCTCCTGAAGTTGGATTCAACTATAGTTTGGGTGAAGGAACCGGGGCTGCATTTACTGTCTCAGGAAAATTCAATCATGCGTTTAAGGCAGGCGATATCAACTCAGCTCAGTCATTTTTCACACTGAATGTTGGTTTCACTTTTATTAAGTAAAAAGTTATTTCAATAATCATTACGAACTGCAGACCAAAGGTCTGCAGTTTTCTTTTCCACCCAATTAATATAACCTCATGGCAGACATTCGAAAATCTTCAATTGCACTACTCGCTGGTATAGCACTCCTGTATGTATCGTGCTCGACCTCAGGAGTAACAAGTCATTCTGTTAAATCGAAGGGTGTGGATTTGAAAAAATACAAAACATTCGCATGGGTAAAGCCTGCCGATGCAGAGGAAGAAGTTCGGAAGGATGACAAACTCTACGGCAAGCTGATCCTGCAGTTATGCAACGAGGAGCTGTCAAAGAAAGGATTTGTATTAGATACTGAAAATCCCGATGCTGTATTCATGTTTGATACACGTGTTGAAGACCGTGTGTCGTATAGTCAAACACCTCAGATGAGTGTTGGGTTTGGTTTTGGTGGCCCGGGATATTATGGTGGCTTTGCTGCCCCGGTTGCCGGTGGCGATATTATTCAGCACAACTATCAGCACGGCATGATGTTTATCGAGATGTATGATACCAAAACACAAAAAGTATTATGGAAAGGATGGGCTGAAAAGAAGATTACCTATGAAAGCGATATTGAGTCAGACATTCACACAGCGGTCAAACACATCTTTATGCGTTTGTCGGTGAAACATAAATAGGTTACTAGTCACCGGTCACCAGTCACCGGCAACTGGCAACCGGCAACTGGTAACAGTCCTTATGGTGTAGCAGGTCTGGCAGGATTCAGGAAAAGCTTGTACTTAAACTGAATCACGTTGTCGTTACTGATGAACTCGCCTTCGATTTCATTTCGTGATGATTGCTTCGTGAAACTCAGATCAAAACGGTGCATGTAACTCAGGCGATATCCAACACCAATTCTTCCTCTTCTTCTATTGGCATATCGTTCATCTACCTGGTGATCAAACACAAAAAACTCTTCATAATCAGCAAACAAATACCACAGCTTGTCGGTGAAGAGATTGGGCCCGTTAATACTCCAATAGAATTCTCCTTTTAACCGGGTACGATTACTGATATCCCAATCCTCCGCTTCAATTTCACGGAATGCCCGGGTCTGGTAACGCAACAGAAACCGGGTATCAATCTTTTTATTTTGCGTGATATGAAAACGGCCACCTACAATCGGGCTTATCTCCCAAGAGCTTAATCCTTCCGTTTGCTGTGTATACCCAAATGGAATCTCTGCTGTTAGCTCTAAGCGTCTCAATAAAACATATTCGAAAGTCGGGCTCATGCTAATATTTCTCCACTTACCATCTTTGTTCAATAATGTTTGATAACTGGTTGTGTTCTCCAATAAATATCGATTGGCAAACGGGTAGGATAATTGAAAATCAAGCCACAGCTGTTCATCTTGTGCGTGTCCTTGAACTACTACAACGAGCATGAATGTAAGAATCGTAAAGAGTCGTTTGAGCATGTTTTAAAGACTTACTAATCTACTTACAATAATGTGAACTGAATACGGGTCTGGAAGAAATGGGTGGCACCTTTCAATTCGAAACGGTCAAGTATGCCATATCCATACGCGAGTTCCAGTCTAATGTCTTTGTTGAGATACCAGTTGACCATAGGAGTAATACGCCAAAATTTTCCTCCTTTCACTGTGCCACTCGTTAAATCAAGTGTTGAAAACCTGAAGATCGCCTCCCACGCACCGGGTCCACCCTTAAAAACGGGACGATTAATCGGAGTAAAGCCAAAAATTCCCGTGGAAGTATTATACGGTCTCGTTTCACCTGTGATCAGGTAACTCACCACAATATCACCTCCCCGAAATACCGGATTATTTGTTTCTTCTGAATTGAATATGTGCAAGTAGAATTCAGATCCAAGCATCAATGGGCCAGACCGATAATACATTTCACCTCCGACATGGTTTGAGTATTGTGCAGGAAATTTTCCTGTGTCAATAAAGTAAGGTGCAGGATCAGCTTCTGGTCTGGACTTCAATCTGATTTCATTGTTCAATGTTTCACCATAACGATAATTTATCCCCACATGCACGATATCTTTTTTGTCTGCGCTCATGACAGGAAGCCACCCAATACGAGAGGCAAATTGCCATTCGTATGTTGAAAAGCCCTCACCTTCCGAAAACACGTCATTGTAAACTCCGATGTTCCACAAGACTCTCGATTTTGGCTCAAATCCCAACCACTTAACGCCATCTGCCAGGATTGGAATTACATCTAAAGCCATTTGACGTTCCATTGTCCAGCCCGCATATCCAACCATTACCTTATTCAATGAAAAACCTTCTTTGGTTCGGCCAATAAAAAAATTGCTATGTAACTCCGGAACGTTAATCATGATTCCAGATTCGCGCACAAACCATTCACGTGAAATGCCATCGTACATCATTCCTAATTTCCAGGAAATAGTTCTTTTCGTTTTAAACTGACCGCTGGCTGTGACGCGGAAATCACGAACTTTAAAAGTTGGCTCAAGCACATAGCCCGAAGAGTCACTTTGTCGCTTCCCTGCTTCATCTTGTTTATAGGCAGCAAAGTCATATAGAAAACCTCCGCCAAATTTGAAAGTGGTGATTTTACCAGGAAATAATCGCCAGTGTTTATCTTTCCACTTTTTTGGAAGGGAATCAGCTTCCAGAATTTCAAGTTGCTCGCCCTGCGTACCATCGGGAATTTTATCAGGTCCCGGCTGTTGGCCAAAGGCTGTTGAAGTGGCTGCAAAAAAAATCAGTATGATGATTACCCGACAAAAATCTGCTTTACTTTTTCCGGTCATACCTAGGGTTTAATAAAAAAGAGATGGACGATTCACATCCATCTCTATATCATATCATGCTAAACATTAAAGAATTCCCAGCGGAGTAATGAATCCGATAGTAAAGCGGCCGGTTGAATAATCAACTGCGCCCATTCGGTCTTTTGCGTAATCTGAATACTTATAATCCCGGCCTATCCAGTTTGCAAAAAACTTCAGGTTGAGGTCAGACCATGGGAAATATTCAACTGCCGGAATGTAACCCCATGCATCACGAATTTTCGTTTCGCCTTCCGTATTCAACACATCATCCGTTGCGTTTTTCCACTCAGCTATATCCAACATTCCAACAAATGTGAAATGGACCTTCGGGGTTATTTTATAACGCAGGTGAACCCAGTGACCAATGTATAGCGTATTTGCTAGCGAATATGGATAAATGGCATCAGGAACTGTTTCACTAACAACAGTTGTGCGATCCAAATCCTCCTGACTCCATTTGAAATCATAAATAAAATTTAGTTTATCAGAGATGATGAATTCGTTACCCAAGGCTATATAGTTCATATTGGCAGCATCTCCTTCAAGATCCTGGGCTTCATTGAACAGTGAGTATGACCAAATGGTTTTAATTTTCCCATTCAACAAACTTCCGCGCCAGTTAGCGACAAATGCTAACGGTGCTTTAGATTCTGTGAAGTTAGGTTGAGGTCCATACAACTCGGTAAACGACTTTGTTCTTGAATCTAACACCTGGAAAGTAAACTGATTTTTACTGCTCGGTGTATATGAAAAACCAACACCCGTCAGGAAGTTATCAGCATACTCTACGATGTCGGAATATTCATAGATATCAATCGGGTTCCAGTCAAATTCCCATGCGCCCCAATCGGCACACATTTTACCAGCTGAGATACTGAATTTAGGATTGATATCAAATCGCAAGTATGCCAGGTCAACCGAACGACTGATGTTGTCAATCGATTCGGAAGTTTGCGCACGCGTATAGCGATCGCGGAAACGGAAGTACACGTTTTTATGAACTTGTCCCCGAATTTCAAGTCGGAACTGTTCGTTTCTGAATCTTGATTGGGTGTACTCTTCATCAACGAACTCATTCCGAAACGCAAAATTCATGTTGGCAATCACGCTTACATTCTTAAGCAGGCCTTGTTTCGCTTCCGGAATAAGTGCTTTGTAATAGGTTGTATCCATTTGTCGCTCCTGCTTTTGAGCCCAAACCATCGAAGGGAGCACTAAAAACATCAGGAGCCATTTTGTTCGTATGAGTAATTTCATAGCATTGTTTTTTAAAAATTTATTTTTGTCCGGTTAACGCAGCAGGATCCAGTAATTTCCTGATTTGATCTTCAGTTAAAAGTTTCTTGGATCTGATCAGTTCAAGAATTCCCTTGCCACTTTGTAGAGCTTCTTTTGCCAGCTCGGTTGTTTTCTCATATCCAAGAACAGGATTGAGCGCTGTTACAATTCCTACAGTTGTTTCCAGGTAATGCTTTAAAACTTTTTCGTTTGGTGAAATACCATCAATACAATTTTTACGGAACAGTGGCATCAGTTTAAAGAGTAGTCCCTGTGATTCCATAATCGAAACTGCCACCACAGGCTCGTAAGCATTTAGCTGCAAAAGCCCGTCACGCGAAGCCACACCAACAGTAACATCATTACCAATCACCTTGTAACAAATCTGATTCATCACCTCAGGCATTACGGGGTTAACTTTTCCCGGCATGATCGAAGAACCTGGTTGCAGTGCAGGTAAATTGATTTCAAAAATTCCATTACGCGGGCCGGAAGCAAGGAAAATCAAATCGCTACTGATTTTAGAAAGCGTAACGGCCAGATTTTTATATGCAGCAGAAAACATTACAAAAGCCTGCATGCTGCTTGTAGCCGCAATAAGATCTTTTGGCCCAACGAAAGGCTTGCCTGTTAGTTTCGCAATTTGCGCCACGCACTTCTCGGCATAACCAGGTGAGGCTGTTAAACCGGTTCCAATGGCAGTTGCTCCCATGTTTACTTCGTACAGATAAACTTCAGATTTACGAAGCGCTTCAACAGCTGCATCAATCTGACTACCAAAGGCGTGAAATTCCTGACCGAGTGTCATCGGTACTGCATCCTGACCTTCGGTACGGCCCATCTTCACGAGATGCTTAAACTCTTCGCCTTTTTTGTGAAACGCTTGTGCTAATAGCTCGGCTTCCTTAACAACTTTATCATTGTGCAATACAAGCGCAATGTGAATCGCAGTTGGGTACACATCGTTTGTTGACTGACCCATGTTGAGGTCATCATGCGGCTCAATAAACTGATACTCGCCCTTTTTCTTACCCATCTTTTCAAGGGCAATATTGGCCAGTACTTCATTCGCGTTCATATTAGCAGATGTTCCCGCACCACCCTGGTAAAGATCTGTCAGGAACTGGTCATGATATTTTCCATCAATCACATCCTGACAGGCTTTTTCAATGGCATCCATTCTATCTTTCTTCATTCGTCCAACTTCGGTGTTGGCACGAGCCGCAGCCAGTTTAACAATGGCGTAAGCCTTTACATAATCAGGATAGAAATTTGTTTTTACTCCACTGATCTGGAAATTTTCCAGTGCGCGAAGTGTTTGAACACCATAGTAGGCATCGGCAGGGATTTGTTTTTCGCCCAACAGATCTTTTTCAGTCCGGGTTTGCTGCGCTTGCGTATATTGAAAACTGCCGAGCATTAACAACAAGAGTGTACCCGATTTTATTTTGTTCATGGTATTTCGATTTTGAGTTTTATAACTGTCATTTCGAGGGAGGTGGGATATCCCCTCACGGTGCAACCAATAAGGGGATTCTTGCCTGCCGGCAGGCAGGTCTCACTCCGTTCGAAATGACGTTTTATCCTTTTCAGAAATTAATAGGTGAAGAAAACCTGCTGAAGCTGCTTCTTGTCTTTTCCTTTTGTCAAGGCAAGCATGAGCAATACTCTTGCCTTCTGAGGAGTTAAATCATCAGAAACGATCGTACCTAACTCATCATCATTGATTTCATCATGAAGCACAACTCTGCCTGAAGGGGTACGGCTGGCACGGCAAACAATGATTCCGGCAGCAACGGCTCTCTTCACCGCATCCATATAGGCTTTGTTGAAGTTTCCATTTCCAACACCTGC
>DASTYM010000344.1:0-7299 GCA_035764995.1 Cyclobacteriaceae bacterium
GCAAGTTGATTGAGTTTCTCCTGAATGGAAGGCCACTCGTTAAAAAATGAAAGGAATTGATAAACCAAAAGAGCAACCACAAGAAGTCCCAACACCATCAAGAATGTGAGGGAAAGAACAATGGCCCACATCCTGCCCATCCCCTTCCGCTCAAGCCACGCGCAAATCGGATACAGGACAAAACTGACCAGCATGGCAAAGCTTATGGGCACGAGAATATTCCGTCCGAAATACAAAATAATGCAACTATAGACTACACCTTGCAGCCAAGTTAAATACGATGCCTCCCGTTTAAAAAATTTATCCAATACTAACATGTCAGAATGGTGTCAATTGTTTTTTGCGCGTAAGCTCATTCTTACAGGACAGTCCATTTTGGTAGCAATCAAGATTTGCGATGGTTGTTTGAGCTATTTCAGTGATTGCATCTGTTGTCAGGAAAGCCTGGTGGCCTGTTATCAGCACATTTTTGAAACTTCTTAGTAAGGTAAACTTTGTATCATGTTGAATATCTCCACTATGATCATCAAAAAACAATCCTTTCTCGTACTCATAAACATCAAGGCATGCACCACCAAGATGTCCGGATTCAATTGCACTAATCAGATCATTTGTATTGACAACTGCACCTCTTGAGGTATTGATTAAAATAGCATTCGGTTTCATCATCTTCAACTGAGGACCTGAAATCAAATGACGTGTAGTTGTGGTCAATGGACAATGCAACGAAATGATGTCACTTTGTTTTAAAACTTCATCAAATGATTCATACTTGATTTCAAGCCTGACAGCCTCAGGGTTCAGTTGCGGATCGAACGCGATGACTTTTGCACCAAACCCGAGCATGATACGCGCGAAGGTGAGTCCGATTTTTCCTGTACCGATGATGCCAACGGTTTTGCCATGGATATCAAACCCCTGTAAAGAATCAATTCTAAAATCCCACTTATCCATCAGTTGTTGGCCCAGCATAAGTTTCCTGTTCATGGCCAAGAGCAACGCCACAGCGTGTTCGGCTACAGAATTCGGTGAGTATTGAGGTACATTGGCTACTGACATCCCCAAGGACGAGGCATGTTCAAGGTCAACATGATCATGCCCAACTGATCTCAGGAGTATATACTTGATACCTGATGCATGAAGAGCATCCAACACGGGCGCAGAGGCATCATCAGAAGTGAACAAAGTCACCGCCTGAGAGCCTTCAGCCATGCGAACTGTTTCAATTCCCAACCTTCTTTCAGTAAACGCCAGTTCGTGTTTACCGGCTGCCAGCTCGAGCGCTGGTTTATCAAAAGATCGCGCGCTAAAAACAAAAAGTTTCATGCTGATCAGAGTTTAGTTACACTTTCTAACAAGTCTTTTAGTGCTTTTAGAATGGAGTGATCAGATGAACCACTCCTTGAAAAAACATTTGTTATCTCAGTAGCCGTATCAAGAATGCGCTGCTTGAGTTCGTTTGAGAAAATATTCTGGTGCAACTTGTAGAATCTGGCGAACTCACCGAAAGCTAACTGTGCTGGGGATTTTGAAGCAGCCAATGCATCCATTGTGGTTAAGATGAAATGTGCCTCATCAGAAATGATTGATCCGTTCGTTTCAATATTTCTGGGAAGCCAATTCCTGGTAATCAATAGCTTGAGTTCACCCAATTCGATTGGCTTAACTTGCTGTTCAATAGCGATAGCGTAAAAGAGATTGCCAATCTGTTCGAAAATATCTCTTATATCAAGTTTCATACTTCAGCTGCCTGTTTAGTATTCCACTTCTCAGCACCTGCAATGTTTTGAATGCCACCAATCAAAGCATCCGGAATGAATGCCACTGAATCGATATCACATGACACCAGGAACCTGGCAAAATCAGGGTAGTCACTTGCTGCCTGACCACACAGACCTACCTTTACTCCCTCCCTGTGAGCCACTTCAATCAGGGTTGAGATTAGAAATTTAACTGCCTCGTCATTTTCATTGAATAAATCGCTGACGATGGCAGAATCTCTGTCAAGGCCGAGGGTCAATTGGGTAAGATCATTTGATCCGATGGAAAAACCATCAAAAAGTTTTGCGAATTTTTTAGCGAGTAAAATATTGCTTGGAATTTCCGCCATCACATATATCTCCAACCCGTTATCGCCTTGGTTGAGCCCATATTCACTCATGACGTCCAGAACTTTTTTTGCTTCGTCAATTGTCCGGCAGAAAGGAATCATGACCTTTACATTGTGAAGCATCATATCATCCCTGACTTTTTTAATTGCCTTACATTCAAGCCCAAAACCATCCTTATAACGTTCATCATAATACCGGCTGGCTCCTCTGAATCCCAGCATCGGATTTTCTTCCTCAGGCTCGAACATTCTTCCTCCAAGAAGCCTGGCATATTCATTTGTTTTGAAGTCGCTCATTCGCACAATCACCTCCCGCGGATAAAAGGCTGCAGCCACCAGCGCAACTGCCTCCGCAAGATTATCAATGAAAAACTGCTTCTTGTCTGTATAATGTCTGGTTAAGGAGGCGATTTGATTTTTCTCAACACTGTCTGGTAATTCATTGAACTTCACGAGCGCCATCGGATGAATTTGAAGCGTATTGCTGATCATGAATTCAAGACGCAAAAGGCCGACACCTCCGCTTGGGTAAGATGCATATAACAATGCCTTTTGCGGATCTGCCAGAATGAGCATGGGTGTGGTCTTTGTACCCTGCAGTTCACCCAGGGGAGTCTCCTTTTCCTGCCATTCAATTAAACCGTTATATACCTCCCCAACATCACCACTTGCACAGGAAACAGTGATTTGCTGACCATCTCTTAGCGATTCCGTGGCCGACATTGTTCCAACCACTGCCGGAATCCCTAATTCTCTTGCAATAATTGAGGCATGGCTTGTTCGACCTCCTTTATTTGTAACAATACAAATAGCTCTTTTCAGCAGCGCATTCCAATCAGGGTTTGTTATATCTGCTACAATAATATCACCATCGTTTATTTTCTGACCATCCTGTAAGGACTTGATAATTCTTACTGTACCACTTACAATCGATCTTCCAACTGCTTTACCTGTAAGAACCGGTCTTTCATTTGTAACAAGTTTAAATTCTTTGATAGAAACTTTTTTGCTACGTGAATGAACCGTTTCCGGCCGTGCCTGCACAATAAAAAGCTTACCGGTGGTCCCGTCTTTTGCCCACTCGATGTCTAATGGCATTTTATAATGCTTTTCTAAAATTAAGGACCATCTCCCCAAAGTTTCCACTTCACTTTCAGACAACACAAATTGATCTCGTTGGGCCGGTGGTACTTCAATCCATTCAACATTTCTTGAAGATGAATCTGAATAAACCAGTTTTCGCTCCTTAGTCCCAAGTCTTCTATATACAATTGATTTTCTTCCGTTATCAATCGAGGGTTTAAAAAGATAATACTCATCCGTATTTACTGCGCCTTGCACAACGCTTTCGCCAAGCCCCCAGGCTCCGGTTAAGTAAATTAAATTCTGGTTTCCATTCTCGGGTTCTATCGTAAATATCACACCTGCACTTCCGCAGTCTGATCTGACCATCAGCTGAATTCCCACGGATAAACCAACTTTCAAATCGTCAAACCCATTATCAATACGATATTTAATGGCTCTGTCATTAAAAAGCGATGCGTAGCATTTTTTTATAGCCTGCAAGACGTTTTCAATCCCAACAATATTGAGAAATGAATCATGTTGACCAGCGAAACTTGCTGATGGAGAATCTTCTGCTGTTGCGCTGCTCCGTACTGCCACAGAATGGCTCAAACCGCGTTTCATAAGTTCCGAATAAGCTTGAGCAACCATTTCTTCAATTTTCCGAGGCAGCAAAGACCTTAAGATGAGGTTTCTGCATGCTTCACCTACCTGACTAAGATTGCTTAAGGAATTTCTGTCAAGTTTACTCAGAACACTGCGAAGCTGCTGTTCTAAGTTGTTGGATGATAAAAACTCCGAGTACGCTTCCACCGTAATAGCAAAACCATCCGAGGTTTCAATCTGGAGTGATTTCAGGTTGCGGGTTATTTCACCAAGTGATGCATTCTTGCCTCCAACTGATTCGACATCATCCAGAGAAATTTCAGAAAATAACCTGATAAATTTTTTCATCGCAGGAGAAGATTGAATTCCGTTATTCAAACCTACAATGCCTGACTTCAAGCCACGATGACTGCCATCAGGCATGAAAGTGATTAATGTCAGGTTGGCTCAGGTACCTCTTCAGGAAATGAGATTGTGTTTTCTAAGTTCAGTTTGTTCATCTCCTGTGATGAAAGCAAATATTCTTGGAATGTTATTCAATAACTGAATTAAATAAATGTTTTCGAAGGGTATTTCTCCCGTCTTTCCATTTTTTTCATAAAAAGATTTCCAATTGACCTTCACCATGGCATGAAACTCATTCAGCATGGTCACCTCAGTTGATTGAATATTCATCGAAATGATGCCCATCTTTTTATAAGACTTGACTCCTTCGAGAATCGAATTTTTAAAAGCATCGCTATTACTACCTCCAAATACACCAAAAGGATTAGCCCCAACAACATAGCCAGAAAATGAATCTGTTATCGGCTGCAAATCAACCTCCGCATCAAATAATGCGCTATTCATTGATAATGCATATCGGCTAAAGAAATCGTCTATTCGTGTTGAATTCATGAAAAATAAGATTACCCCTACTGAGTTTAGATTGCACTCACCAACAACTGCTCGCGGATGAAATTTTCAATCTCGCTTTGATAGTTTTCAATTTCATTGGGATTAACCTTGAATGATGACACGGGTTTAATATTTTCTTTTTTGTCCAAAAGCAATTTGCTTACCCAGAGTTCAACAACGTCTAAAGGCGCACGTTCAAGAAGATCAGACAATTCATTACGAATATTTTCTTTCTGTTTTGGGTTTCCTCCGCCACAAAGTGTTATAAACGAGTAATCACTTATGTTTCCCTTCTCATTAATCAAAAAAGATTTCATAGGCATCGCAATCTTTCCAGCCCAAATAGGCGCTAAAAAAATAACATGATCGTAATCCCGTAAGTAATATGGCACCCGTTTAATCTCCGGTCTCCGATTGAATACAAGGTCCAAAAAGATTGAAAATCCATTGCGTCTTCCTACGGTTTCTAACGGTACAATATCGCAATTCAATTTCTTCTGAAGAAAGTTTGCAAGCTTTTCGTTGTTTTGAGTGAAGGAGTAATAAACAATCAGCGTTTTCATAGTTATTTCATTTTAACTTTTTTGGAACAGACTCTAACGATATCTGAATTTCTATCCTAAAGAAGTTCCAATCCGTGTAGCAATGAATGATAGCTGTCAGCCTCTGTTATGATTGTTATCGGGTCACATTGTGGTGATAATAATCACCATGTGCTTTGACGAACGTCAGGGGGTTGTTATCGTGAACACTTCATATTTGAGTAATCGTTGAAAGAACAGGAGTGCCACTATTTAAAATAAATACTGCTTTTCTTGATGAAGTCGGCAGCACAACCCGATTTACGGGTCGGTTTTTCCGTGAACTATTGAAGCCAAATCAGGAATTTGAAGAATTTTTCCGCCAGTGTTATTGGGTGGGTTATAAATCGCTCCCATTAGTAGGAATCACTGCCTTCATTATGGGTCTGGTTCTGACTATCCAATCCAGGCCAACACTTGTAGAATTTGGCGCGCAATCATTGCTGCCCTCCATGGTCTCGGTATCCCTTGTTCGCGAAATCTCTCCGGTTATTACAGCACTTATTTGTGCCGGCAAAATAGGATCAGGAATGGGCGCTGAACTTGGCTCGATGAGAGTGACTGAGCAAATAGATGCGATGGATGTTTCAGGCACAAATCCATTCAAGTATCTGATTGTTACCCGGGTTTTGGCCACAACCTTAATGCTTCCGGTACTGTCCAATCTCTCAAACGCAATCTCTCTTTATGGCGCTTACCTCGGTGTCAACATCCGCGGTCAGGTAAGCTGGAATTTGTATTGGACCCAGGTATTTGAAGCGCTAAGCTTTGGAGACGTGGTTCCCTCCCTTGTAAAGACCTTTTTCTTCGGCTTTGCCATTGGAATTGTTGGATGTTATAAAGGCTACAATTCGCAAAAAGGTACTGAAGGAGTCGGGCGTTCCGCAAATTCTGCAGTAGTAGTCGCTTCTCTTTTGGTGTTCATCATTGACTTAATCGCTGTGCAGATAACCGATTTGCTTGGCTTAACGTAGGTTTATGAATACTGCTCCGGTCATAGAGGTTAACAACCTTCAAAAATCCTTTGGCGAAAACCATGTGTTACGTGATTTCTCCATGGTTCTGAAACAGGGAGAAAACCTGGCCATTTTGGGTAAGTCGGGATCAGGAAAATCTGTTCTCATTAAGTGCATCCTCAGACTCATCGAACACGATCAGGGACGCATCATCGTTTTGAATGAAAACGTAGAAGATCTGAATCAGTATGAATTGGATCAGCTTCGCGCTAAAGTTGGCTTTCTCTTTCAGAGTAATGCCTTGTACGATTCAATGACCGTGAGAGAGAATCTGGAATTCCCGCTGAGAAGACATTGGGAAAAGGAAAAAAGGATAAAGGAGTCAGAAAATACTGTTATCGAAGCACTCACGGATGTTGGTCTTGCCCATACAATTGACATGATGCCTGCAGAACTTTCCGGAGGGATGAGGAAACGCATTGCTTTGGCCAGGACTTTAATTCTCCAACCTTCCATCATTCTCTACGATGAACCAACAACAGGGCTTGATCCGGTTACTGCAAGGGAGATCAGCAACCTGATTGTGAAAGTTCAACAGAAGTATAATACATCCTCTATTATCATTTCACACGATATGAATTGCATTAACATAACAGCCAATCGGGTGATTATGCTTATTGACGGTAAATGTTATGCTGATGATACTTACTCGAATCTTCATAAATCCAACGACATCAGAATAAGTGAATTCTTTGAGTGACTATGCAAAACAAACAGATCGATAATGCAAAAGTTGGACTGCTCGTGATGGCAGGTGTAATTTTTTTGGTTCTTACGCTCTATATGATTGGTAAGAACAGGAATTTGCTTGGCTCAACTTTTACAATAAAGGCTGTACTCACCAATGTAAACGGCTTGGTTCCGGGGAACAATGTACGGTTTAAAGGTATCGATGTCGGTACTGTGAAATCAATTGATGTGGCTAATGACACAGCAATTTACGTGACCATGACTATTGACGAAGAAATGAAACCTTATCTGAGAAAGAACGCCATCGCATCCATTGGCACAGATGGTTTGATGG
>DASTYM010000345.1:0-5304 GCA_035764995.1 Cyclobacteriaceae bacterium
TTGAAGCACCAATGGCGAATGGATTTCCCTCGCTCCCTTTGAGATCGAATTGCAAATAATTGTTGTTCAGGAGCTGCCTGCTTTCATTTCTATAAATGGAAGCAACTGAATTCACGTTATTCACCACCAGGTCCAAATCACCATCACCATCCAGGTCACCATATGCGCACCCATTAGAGAAGCCAGGCTGATCCAGACCCCAATCATGCGTTGCGTTTTTAAATGTAAAATCTTTATTGTTTTGATATGCGTAGTTAGGAAGCGGTGTAACCGGCATTTTTTTTATGATCGAAGTAGTTTTACTGATATCATGTGTCTTTTCTATTTCATGAATGACTTCGTTCGCCAAAAAATCAACAAAGTCAATGTTCGTCAGATCGTGGATGATTCCATTGGTAACAAAAATATCGCGGTAGCTGTCACCGTCCATATCGAACATGATTCCAGCCCAACTCCAGTCTGTTCTGGCTACACCGCTAAAATATGCGATTTCCGAAAATGAGTTATTACCATTGTTGATCTGCAGTGTATTTTGAATGTACTGCTGGTAGAAATCCCTGCTTTGTTTTAATTTGAAAACATCATACGTATCAAATTCCATTACACTTTTCGTGCGTTCCTCCTCTTCCGGCAACATGTCGGTGACAAAAATATCTTTCAGTCCATCGTTGTTAACATCCGCGATATCGACACCCATGGCAGATAAACATAAATGCGATGTCCATTTCTCGATTTCCTCCTTAAACGTTCCGTTCTTTTGGTTGATGTAGAGATAATCCCGTTCGTAAAAGTCATTGGAGATATAGATATCCGGCCAGGTATCTTCATTGATATCGCACACCAGAATTCCCAGGCCAAACGCAATCAAACTGCGGTAAATACCAGCCCCTTCACTGACATCGACATACCTTCCATTATCGTTTCGAAGAAGCATATGACCTAACCCTCGGAGGTGCTTGGGTACACTTTCCCAATCACTAGCCTTCTTATCGCGATCGCCTGCATAGCCCAAACTGCTCACCGGCACATTGCTGTTATTTAATAAGTACGCATCGAGATCACCATCTTTATCATAATCAAAAAATGATGCATGGGTAGAAAACCCGCTCTTTGCAAGATTGTATTCTTCTGCCTTTTGAGTAAAGGTTAAATCTCCGTTATTGATATACAGGTCGTTGTCGTGGTTATCGCCTTCTGCGTTACCGGCATTGCTCACATAAATATCAAGGAACCCGTCAGCGTTTACGTCAACCATCATGACTCCGGTATCCCAGGGTTTTTTGCCCGCCACGCCAGCCGTAGTTGTTATGTCTTCGAATTTAAAATCACCTTTATTCAAATACAGCTTATTTTCTTTCATGTTAGCAGTAAAGAAGATATCAGGTAATCCGTCATTGTTTATATCACCGATTGCCACACCTCCTCCATTATAAAAATTTCTGTAACGGAAAACATTAAACTCCTGTTTATCTTCAATTTCATTAACAAATGAAATTCCAGTCTGATCAGGTGTTAGCGAGGTAAAAAGTGTTTGCTTATCGTTATCAGAATTGGTTGCCTCTTCCTTCGGGCCACATGAACATGTAACCAGTAAACAAGCAATCCCCATCAATCTTTTCCGGATTTTCTTCATGCTACTTCATTTAATTCTCTCATCCATCTATTGCAAGGATATTACAAAGCATCTGAACCAGCAAAAGTCCTGTTTGCAAAGTGAGATTTCTAAAGACTTACTGCTTAATTTTTGCTCCCAAAGAAACGAAATGAGGCATAAAAAAAGAGGCCGAAGCCTCTTTTTTTATTATAAGAAATATCAATTCTAGTAACCTGTGTTTTGAACCAACCCAGGGTTTGATAACAACGCGCTTGACGGAATCGGGAAGAGATTCACGTGTGCATCGGTTGCTCCCTTGAATTCTTTTGCAGCATTAAATACTCCGAAACGAATCATATCATTTCTTCTCCAACCTTCAGTATACAATTCGCGACCTCTTTCATCAAGCATGACAGCTTCGCTCATTGTGGCCAATGCTGTGGTTTGTCCTCTCAATGCTCTCAGTGCGTTAACATCTGCCAATGCACCACCGGTGTTGCCTGATCGTAATTTAGCTTCAGCTCTCATTAAGTAAGCATCAGCAAAGCGTGCCATTACAACGCCCGAAGCAAAACCACCATTAGCAGGAGAATATTTCAGAAGTCTCATACCTGTTACATCATTGTTACCAACCAAGCCTGGGAACTCTTTCGTAAACGAAAGTGGTTGTCCAGCTCTGTTCTTAATCGTTACTACGTGTCCGACAGCATCAATAACATTACCATTATCATCTTTAACAGTTGCTGCAGATTCCGAACCGTTCAGACCGTTATATCTCCAACCGTACATGGTTCCAAGTTGAAATCCGTAGCCAAATCCTCCGTTAGTTGAAGTAGTAGTGGCTAAAGTATGCGTATAGCCACGTCTTTCTTCCTGAGCACCGCCAATGACGTTAGTGGCTGATGGCCCTTCAAATTTATTGTAAAACTCAGCCAATGTTGAGAATCCATTCCAACCACCACCGGTGTTATCAGGGTGACCTTGGTTATAGTGAAGGCCATTCCACATTCTATTACCTGTACTTGCAGTTACATTCCATATTACGTCTGTATTAAAAGAATTTTGTCCTTTAAATATGTCAAAGTAAGTTCCTGGGCCAGTCAAAGCATAACCTTCAGCCTGGATTTGATCAACCAGACTAATTACATCAGCTAAGTCGTTTGCGCCATATTGACCAAGATAAACATTCGCATTCAACTTAACTTTAGCGAGTAAAAATCTTGCAGTCGCTTTTACAGGTCTGGTCTTGTTTGTAGACGCTGGATTACTTGCAGGCAGATCAGCGATGGCTTCGGTAAGATCTTTCACAATCATGGCATATGCTTCGGCACGCGTCATTACATCTGGAACTACATCAGGACCATCTGAAGGGTTTCTGAATGGAACTTGTCCCCAGAAATCCATTACGATCCACATGTTATAAGCTCTGGCAAATTTAGCTTCAGCGCGCTGAGCTGCCGATGCTGCTGTTGTTAACGGGTCAATAATTTCCGAACATCTTAAAACCGCACTGTTCTTTTCATTCCATACGTTCACAACGTGATTGTGCGTTGGGCCCCAAGTGTGCACGTGCACTGTTCTCCAGATACCGTTGTCACCCCAGTCTGTACCACGGGTTGGAACAAGAAGCTCGTCCGTTGAAACTTCAGTGAGGGAATACAAGTTCTCCTGGCTTTCAGCCTGGCCCCTAATATCGTTATAGATATTATCAAGAGTACTGCCTACGTTGGTGATACCATTAAATACAGCGGATCCACCTTCAGTTATCTTTGAATCCGTTTCTTCGATATCCAAACTGCACGCGGCCATGAAAAACCCTACCATCATAAATGGAATCAGGCGGCCACCCTTTACTTTAATATTTGTTATCATTTTCATTTGTTTTAAGGCTAAAGGTTCAATTAAAACGATGCGTTCAATCCAATCGTAAATGTACGAGGTCTTGGATAAGCGGTATAATCAATACCAGCCGTAGGAAGCTCATTCAAGAGGTCATAGTTTGCAGGGCTGCTGCTCACTTCTGGATCCAGACCGCTGTAATCTGTGATCACGAACAGGTTCTGACCCGTTACATAAAATCTCAGCTTACGCAAAAACTTCATATCACCAAGGTTTACATTGTAACCCAAAGTAAAGTTTTGCATTCTCACGAAATCACCTTTTTCAAGGAAGCGGGTAGAAACAGCTGCTTCCGCTGTTCCAGACTCTCCGCTCGTTAACACATCCTTAGTCACGTTTCTTGCTCCCTGAATTGAACCTGCAGTGAAGAACGCGTTGCGGGTATTGCTATATACATAATGACCAAACTGTCCGCTGAAATACATTGCTAAATCAAAACCCTTATAGCGAGCATTCAATGAAAGACCTGCTACCCATGTTGGGAGGGCTGACTTTCCAACGAATGTCTGGTTATCACCAATTGGCTGACCATTTGAATCGAATCCTTCGAACTCACGTAAGTGGTAAGAGAAAAGAGGATGTCCGCCTGCCAAACGTTGGGCGTAAGCCAGTGACAAACCTTGTCCGCGAATTGTACCAGCATCCAATGCACCACCGAAATCTTCCAACATGTTCTCGTTATGAGAAACGTTACCAGAGATCGTGAAAGATGCATCAGTCTTATCAAACACGTTATAAGAAAGAGATAATTCCCATCCTTTGTTCACCACAGTTGCATCAAGGTTTGTAAAGAATGTTGGTGCAGATGCAGGCTGAGCTGTATTGGCTTTCAACAATAAGTCGGTGGTGTTCTTCACATACACATCAAATGTACCACTCAGCTTATCCTGAAGAATACCAAAATCAAGACCTACGCTGGTTTGGGCTGTTTGCTCCCATTTCAATCCCGGTTCTGCAAATCCTTGTGTAGTTGTTCCAGGTACAATTGCTTCGCGGTTATCGTTGATACTTGCATCAGCATAACGATCTCTTCTGATGAAGTTACCGTAACCCAAACCATCCTGGTTACCAACGATACCATAACCTGCTCTCAGTTTCAATGTGCTAAACGTTTCAGGAATGAAACCTTCCTGATCTAATTTCCAGGCAACGGCTCCTGAAGGGAACACTCCATATTGATT
This sequence comes from Cyclobacteriaceae bacterium, assembly GCA_035764995.1. Taxonomy (GTDB): domain Bacteria; phylum Bacteroidota; class Bacteroidia; order Cytophagales; family Cyclobacteriaceae; genus UBA2336. The sequence continues at coordinate 4,675 of DASTYM010000345.1, forward strand.
ATCCGGACCGAATTTTGAAGATCCGTCAATTCTCAACGTAGCTGATACCAGGTACTTATCAGAAATTGTGAAATTTCCCCTCGCAAAATAAGACTGTAAGTAGTCTGTTTGATCGTAGTAGTTAGCGATGATGGCATCTACTGTTACGCCCTCAGGTCTCGCAAACAAGTATCTAGGAAGTGGATTCACATCACTGTCAACATTCAATCCGCTAACAAATCCGCCAGAACCCGAGACCGCACCTGTCAGAACATCGGCTACACCCCAGTTGTTATAGTTGCGGAAAATTTGCGCTTCTCTTTCACCAGCATACATTGACCACTTTAACTCGTTCTCCATGTTTCCGAAATTCTCGAAATCACTGAAGCCCCTGGCCTGTGCCCACATATAATTGTTACGGAAACTCTGGAATGAATATCCACCCACTATTTCCATAGCTACATTAGCAACCTTCTTGTTATAGGCTAGTGTTAATTCAACCAGGTTACTGGTGGTTCTGTTTTCGTTATATTGTCCTCTTCCGTAACCAGTAGCATTGTTACTAATGTTCGATGATAACCCTGAAAGAAGTGCAACTCTCTCACCTACTGACATATCTAAACCGTATGTTGCCTTTGCAGTAAGAGCATT
>DASTYM010000346.1:0-8740 GCA_035764995.1 Cyclobacteriaceae bacterium
GTTAACGCCTTTCGCGTTTTGAATGGCCATGCGCAACTTCGGGTTGTTATCGGGATTAGGACCGTTTTGTTTTACGGCAATTGCTATATCTTTTCCAATGCGCGTGAAAGCTTTCGCCATCTTATCGAAGCGCGCGAACATTTTATGCTTACGTTTTTCAAAAATACGACCCATGTTTTCCAGGTTTGAGGTGCAAAAATAAACGTATTATGGAAATATGCTATCAGCCAATACGCAGTAATCGCATGGTTTTTTCGCGATTGATTTTACCCGTTTCAGTCCGGACGAATTCAGGAAGTAGAATTATGTCTTTTGGTACTTCATATGGGTGAAGTTGGAGGGTTTTGAAATCAACTGGTCTGGCGCTTCCTTCCATAATCAGTACCAATTTTTCACCCAATCGTTCATCCAGAATGCTCGTCACAAAAAAAGCACGATCGGGGAGAATAGCCTCAAGTTCTTTTTCAATCTTTTCAGGAGAGATTTTAAACCCGCCACTATTAATCACATTATCGTAGCGGCCCAGCCAGCGGAATTGATCTCGAGAAATAATCTCAACCAAGTCGTTCGTTATAATCGGTTCAGAAAACTCAGGCATCTGTATAACCAGACAGCCACGATTATCTGTTTTAATTTTGATTCCGGGTAAAGCCGTAAAATGATTTGAAGCATTCCGGCCATTCAGACATTGTAACGCAATGTGTGATACTGTTTCTGTCATTCCATAAGTAGCATAAACAGCGCATTTTAATTTCGTAATCTCTTTTTGTAAAAATGTATTTACAGCTGCACCGCCAATAATGACAGCTTTCATTTCATTTAATTTCTGAATTGAATTGGGATGCTTCAGAATTTCCTGAAGTTGCAAAGGCACTAACGCTGTAAATGTAACCGGTCCTTGAATATTTTGTAATGGATTAGCGGAAGGATCAGCAGCAGCAATTTTCATATTACCCTCAAGAGCCCGCACCAGCATCATTTTTCCCGCAATGTATTTTGTGTCGAGACAAACAAGGGCTGTGTCATTTTGATCTAGACTTAATGCTTTAAGTGTTCGTTGTGCGCTTTGACGCAATTGATTCCGTGTAAGCGTAATTTCTTTTGGGTTTCCGGTTGAACCGCTGGTATGCAGGTTGAATGAGTCCTGACCTTCAAGCCATTCCTTGATAAAGGAGAACGTAGAATTCTCAAACGCTGAAAAAGAAGAAACCTTGCCTGAAAGAATATCGGCAAGGTTTATCTCTTTGTTGTTGATTATAATTTTTTGAGAATACTCTATCACGGAAATTTCGGAAACTTGGACCAATCAGGATTACGTTTCTCTAAGAAAGCATTCTTTCCTTCTTTAGCTTCTTCACTTAAATAGTAGAGCAGCGTAGCGTTGCCGGCTAGTTCCTGAATTCCGGCTTGTCCATCGAGTTCGGCATTGAACGAAGATTTCAACATGCGAATTGCCAATGGGCTTTTTGCAATAATTTTCCGACACCACTCAACCGTTGCTTCTTCAAGCTTGTCCAGTGGAACAACTTTATTTACAAGCCCCATTTCAAGCGCCTCTTTTGCATCATATTGATCGCACAAATACCAGATCTCACGTGCTTTCTTTTGTCCAACGATGCGTGCCAAATAGGAAGCGCCAAATCCGCCATCAAAGCTTCCAACCTTTGGACCGGTTTGCCCGAACCGTGCATTTTCTGCAGCGATTGTTAAGTCACAAACAACATGCAGGACGTGACCACCACCGATAGCCCAGCCAGCAACTGCAGCAATTACGGGTTTTGGTATGGTGCGAATCATGCGTTGAAGATCCAGGACGTTTAAGCGAGGAACGGTATCTTCACCCACGTAACCACCATGGCCACGAACGCTTTGATCACCACCACTGCAAAAAGCTTTGCCGCCTTCACCTGTCAGGATAATCACTCGAACATCTGAATCATCGCGGCAAATTGTCACCGCGTCAATCATTTCCTTCACCGTCAACGGAGTAAATGCATTGTGAACCTCAGGTCGGTTAATACTAATGCGCGCAATGCCCTCAAATTTATGGAAGACGATCTCCTTATACTCTTTTACAGTTTGCCACGGATATTTATAACTCATAACTCTTTTTTATAGTCTGCTTTAAATTGTCAAAGATACTCTTGTTCAGTTCGATGGTACTGTCCAGCTCCAGAATTTTTGTTCGGCCATCAAATTCAAAAAAACTCTTAAACGTGTTTTTGATTTTGCGTTTGTTATCCAGCTTGTGATAATCGAAATCAAACTCCTCGCAAAGTTTTTCTGCCGTTAAGGCCTGTTTGGTGACAAAGTACTCATTCCGTTCGGGCAATGTGCCCGGCCCATCGATCATGCTGAAAATAATTCCGCCATGATTATTCAAAACGATCACGCGTAGGTTTGGCAGCGGATAATTGTGCCAAAATGAATTGCGATCATAGAAAAATGCGAGATCGCCTGTAATGAGGAAGTTTGGCAACTCATTCACCAGCGCATGACCAACCGCAGTGCTCGTGCAGCCATCAATACCGCTGGTGCCACGATTGCAAAACACATTAATATTTTTTTGTGGATCGTTCAGCCCTACAATGTTGGCGTAACGAACGCTCATGCTGTTTGCCAGATGAAGATTGCACAAGGGTGGGAGGTTACGTATGATTTCGTACACCAACTCCAGTTCTCCAAATGCTTCTTTTGGTAAGAATTCTTTCAACCCGCGAACGGCCCTGCGTTCTTCAACTTCCCAAAGTTTTTGATAATTAACCCTTTTCTGTTTCTCGAATTCCTTAGACTTCACAATCAATTGAAGGGATTCAAAGAAATTGGTGGGTGTTGTATTTAATACCTGTGTGATGCTCTGAAAAGGATCCGCAACAGCGCCAGCCGGCTGAATATGCCAGTGCGCTTTGGGTGAATATTTTCTCAAAAATAGTTTCAGATTTTTTGAGATGACTGATTTACCAAAGCTTATCACTAATTCCGGCCTCAGACTTTTTTTAACTCCTTCAGGAGCTTGCCCCAAAAACACATCGCTATGGTGAACAACTTCTTCAATTGAATTAAGATTTGAAATAATATCTCCGATAACCGGAACGGGATGTAACTGCAAGAAATTAGATAGCGATGACATCAGCGCATTATCATAGTCATGTTGTCCTGCCACAATCAATATTTTGGTAAACTTGTTCAGTTCTTGCCAAAGTTTCTGAACATGCTCAGGTGACAATGAATAATTTGTTGTAACCTGGTCCATAACACGGATATCTTTCGAGAAATCAAATTTTTCTTTTGCTTCAGGATAGAGTGGCTCACGAAAGGGGGCGTTGATATGGACCGGACCGCGTGGCTCTTCCAGTGAAAGATTAATTGCTTCGTTTACAATTCTGTTGATTGCCCATTGACTATCAGGATGATCATATTCCTGGGGCAATTGAAAGGATTTTTTTACATGCTTTCCAAAAATTTCAGCCTGATAGATTGTTTGGCCATCATGTTGGGCAATCCACTCTGCCGGCCGATCAGCAGTGAAAACAATGAGCGGAGTTTGTGAAAAATATGCTTCAGCTACAGCAGGTGAAAAATTGTATGCTGCCGTTCCGGATGTGCAAACCATCACAGTAGGAGTGCCGCTCTGTTGTGCCATCCCCAACGCGATAAAACCTGCACTTCGTTCATCCGAAAATGTTCGTGTTGTGATTTTAGGATGACGACTAAACGCAAGTGTCAACGGAGCGCAGCGCGATCCGGGGCAAAGCACAATGTTCGTTAAACTCTTTCGAGAACAAAGCTCAGCAATATCGTAAATGGGTTGCAGGCGCACGTTACAGGATCACGTTCAGCAAGGTATTCAATTTCATTTCGGTTTCTTTCCATTCGTCTTCAGGTGTTGAATCTATTGTAACACCGGCACCGGCATACACAATAGCTTGCCCTTCGAACAATTGCATGCAGCGAAGATTCACAAAAATATTTGTGCTATCATTCATATTTACAGGCCCAAGAAAGCCAGAATAAAATTCACGATCGTAATCTTCGTGTTTCTTTAAGAATTCGAGTGAGCTTTCCAATGGCATTCCACACACGGCAGAAGTAGGGTGGAGGAGATTCAGCATGACAGAACCAAGTTGTGGAAAATTGGTTGCCTTCATATCAACTGAAAACTCAGTTTTTAAATGCATCAGATTTCCGGCCACAACGGTTTTTGGCCCGTGCTCTTCAAATTCGCGAAGTCTGATTTTTTTGAAGTTGTTAATGATATACCGGCCCACCAGTGCCTGCTCCTCAATTTCTTTTTGTGTCCAGGCAACATTTTTAAGATTGATTCCTTCTTCAAAAACTTTTGTTCCGGCCAATGCGACTGTTTTAAAAATTCGTTGCTCTTCTACACAAACCAATAATTCTGGTGTGGCTCCAATCCACGTACCAACAGATGGAATGCTGATGAATGAAACCATTGCATTCGGGTATACCTTGCAGAGCTTTTGAAAGGCTATCAACGCATCGAATGTTTCCGGAAGTGATATTGACTTTGAACGTGATGGGACAATTTTTTCGAAAACACCAGTTTCTATTTGTTGCACACTGGTCTGTATTAATTTTTCAAACGCTTCTTTGTTCGAAGAGTCACCAACCAATTCTTGCCTGGGATAGTGAGGAGTTGCCATCTTAACATCTGCACTAACAACAATTTGTTGAAGCCAATTTTGTGAAGATATTTCTAAGGGATTAGTGGGCTCCTGCAACGTTCCTTCTACGAAGGAAAATGAATAATCAGCTTTTAAGAAATGGCCGGCCTTTTGCCTGTCGAACGGAGAGAAGATGAATCCGTTTGGTAATTCTTCAAGGGAAACATCAGGAGAAGAAGCTGTGAAAGAAATAATCAGGTTCTTCGTCTGAGAATTTGGTAAGCGCCACAATGCAAATGAGTAATCATTTTCGCGACATGTATTCAATAAAATATTAAAAAGGTCCTCTTCTTTTAATACGGGTACGCTTGTCACTGTTCTTGAAGATTCTTTCATACTTTCTTATCAATTACAGCCATCGTTATACGGCTAATACACACAAGTTCTTGTTGTTCGTTGGTGATGCGGATTTCCCATACATGGGTTTTCTTTCCAATGTGAATTGGTTTGGTGATACCTGTGACAAATCCTTCACGAACACTTTTGATATGATTGGCATTGATGTCCAGACCAACGCAATATTGTTTGTTAAAGTCGATGCAACAGGTAGCGGCTACGCTTCCTAATGTTTCAGCCAGGGTGACTGAAGCGCCACCATGCAAAAGGCCCAACGGTTGGTGGGTTCGATGATCCACCGGCATCCGTGCCTCAATAAAATCTTCTCCGATTCGGGTAAACTCAATGCCAAGATGCTCTACCATGGTTTTAGCCGACATCTTATTCAGGATTTCCAGGGTTAGGTTAGGATTGAAAAGTGGCATTGTGGTTTATTTCCCTATTTTTGCGGGCCAAAATACTTGAAAATTGAACACCAAAAAAATATACGTAGTTCGTCACGGGCAAACAGATTTGAACCTGAAAGGCATCGTGCAGGGAAGCGGAGTTGATAGCACCCTGAATGATACTGGCAGGGCTCAGGCTCAAGCTTTTTTTGAAACATACAAACATATCCCTTTTGATAAAATATATACATCAGCTCTAAAAAGGACCAAGCAAACGGTTGAGAGTTTTGTTCAGTTGGGAATACCTGTAGAGGCGCTGGCAGGTCTCAATGAAATCAGTTGGGGAAAGAAAGAAGGTGAGCCAATCACTCCAGAAGAAGATAAATACTATCACTACGTGCTAGACCAGTGGCAGAAAGGGAATACTTCTTTGCGGATTGAAGGTGGAGAAAGTCCTGATGAAGTTGTTACCAGAATGAAACCCGCTGTTGATCACATTCTGGCACAGGAGAATGAGAAGACCATTCTTATTTGTATGCACGGCCGTGCTATTCGAATTTTACTTTGCCACCTTTTAAACTATCCGTTGAAGAGCATGGATATGTTTGAGCATGAGAATGCTTGTCTGTATATTCTAAACTTTACAGGAACCGTGTTTAACGTGGAGCTCTACAATAATGTGGATCACCTTAAGGATCTGAAAAAACTTGTAAAGGCCTGATTATTTTTTCAGTTGAGCTAACGCTGATTTAGCCTTGCTATCAATACTATTCTTGTACTCGTGTTTCTTGTAGGTCAGTGCTTTTTCAAAATACTTTTTAGCCTCTGCCGTGTTCCGTTCCTCCAGAAATAAATACCCTAGCTGCAAGCAAGAATTAGGGGCGAAGTACCAGTTTTCATCACCTTGTTTTGTAATTGTTTCGAGGTAACTCTTTTTAGCTTCTGCTGCTGATCCTTTCTTGTGAAGTAACCGCGCCTGGCGATATGCGAACTCGATTTTGTCTTTCACTTTAGGCAAGTCGCTATCGGTTACCGTGGTGATAATTTTAGATGCATCTTCATAATAACCTCCGTCTGTAGAATACCTTATTTTAGAAAGCTTTACGTTCGGGTAGGTATTTTCTGCAAGACTCCTGGCCGCGTACTTATCTGCCTCTGCTGATTCTTTCCCTTTTTCAGCGGCTATTTCAAAATATTTTTTAGCTTCTTTTGATTTCCCCATCAGCCAATTGCAGACACCGATTTTATAATAGGCATCCTTGACATAATTCAAGCCCTTGTACCCATTCAAAAATTTTTGATAGGAGAGGATGGAAGATTCATACGATCCTTTATGAAGATAAACTTCTCCCAGCTGATAGTTTGAATATCGGATCGTCACAGCGGAATTATCATTTACCTTTTTTAAGTAAGTAAGTGCTTTTTCACTTTGTGAATTTTTAATAGCAATGGAAGCACCCAAAAAAAGTTCAAGAGGATTTTCAGGATGTTGCTTGATAATCTCGTCAAATCCAGCCATGGCAACATCTGTGCGTTGAAGAATAAAGCTTTGAAAGAGATAATATAAAAGGGTGGTCTCCTGTTGTAACGATGTGCAATTATCTCGAACCTCTTCCAATTCCTGGAGGCCCGTTTCCACCGATCCCTCCATCCCCAGGAAGTTGATGATCCATTGATACTTTTCAGGAACTGAGCCTAACATGATCTCCAACAAGCCTGAAGTTTTTTTAATTGGAATAAAATCCGGGAATTTCTTTTTGCACTCCTGAACGCTCATGTAAGCCTGACGGACATTCCACGCGGCATCCAACTCATGACCGAATTTTAAATAAATGAAAGCCCATTGTAATCGGAGTTCCGCAGTAGAAAAAAGAGTGGCAGCATTGCCAGGATTTATTTCCTCCAACTGATCAAGTCTTGTTTCATACTGATCTTTGTACTTCTCGAACTTGCTTTCGTCTTCGGTAACAAGCAACTCGAGTGCATCGGCAAACGAAGCCACATATATTTGCTCTGGCGTTTTTATTTCTTTTAGCAAGCCTCGACTCTTCTCAAATTGAAGCGTAAGCGTGAGTGAGTAGGATTGCGATGCACGCGGATCATTCAACCAATCTTGCTGAGCCGAGCAAAGGGTAGAGCATAAAAAAAGGCAGGTGACGAAGCCTGCCTTTTTGAGTTGTATCGTTTTGAAATTATTCAACAGTCTTTCTTCTTCTGGTAGGAGCGGGAGCAGCTCCGGCCTTTTTAGGCTTGTCGCTCTCATCCAATGACTCCATATCCACATCTGCTAAGATACGACCAGAATGCTCATCAATCACAATTTTCTTTTTCTCACGGATTTCGGCAATTTTTTGCGGAGGGATCACAATGTTACAACCTTCGGCAGCACCGCGCACCACACGCACAACTGCTAATCCGTTGGATAAGCTGCTGCGTAATCTATCGTAGTGTTTAAGGATGTTTTTGTCTTCGATTTTCTTGATTGCCTTCTCGCGTTCTCCCAGCAATCTCTTTTCTTCTTCCTGGCTCTCCTGGAGGATATCGTCCAGTTCTTTCTTCTTATTGTCCAGGTGTTCCTTGCGTTCTTTGATGAGGGATTCTGTTTTTTCGATTTCTGCCTTCTTTGCAGCGGTAAGTTCTTTTCCCTCTTTAACTTTCTTTTCGCAGATCTGAATTTCGAGCTCCTGAAGTTCTACCTCTTTGGTGATCGCATCGAACTCGCGGTTGTTTCGTACGTTCTTTTGCTGCTCTGCGTATTTTTTGATGAGTTTCTCAGCCTCTTTTGCTCCTTCCTTACTTTTCTTAATATTCTCCTCGATTTCCTTCAATTCTGCCTGATGGCGGGTGAGGCGGGTGTTGTAGCCGATCATTTCATCTTCCAGGTCCTGGACCTCGTCCGGAAGATCACCCCTCAATTTCTTTAATTCATCTAGTTTAGTGTCGATGGTTTGTAGTTTTACAAGCGCTTCGAGTTTTTGTGCTACTGTTTGAGTTTCCATTAATTTTTAGAGATATCGTACCGGATTCGTGTCTGTAGTAGAAAAATTGACCGCAAAAGTAGGAAATTTTTCTTTCAAAATCCCCACAATTAGCTCTTTAGTATAAATCTCGCTTTCGTAGTGGCCAATGTCGGCAATCATGATTTTGCCATCGGCATCAAAGAATTCGTGGTATTTGAAGTCGGCCGTAACCAGAAAATCTGCCCCCTCTGCTATGGCAGGGCGAAGCAAAAAACTGCCTGACCCACCGCAAATCGCCACTTTTTTCACTTTTTTGTCCAGCAATCGAGTATGCCGGATACTACTTAAGGTCATCGTATTTTTTAAACGCCCT
>DASTYM010000347.1:0-2290 GCA_035764995.1 Cyclobacteriaceae bacterium
GGTAATACACATTTCACCGTTCGTAAAAATCAGGTATAAAATGCGCAACCGTGATTCATCAGCGCAAGCCTTGAAAATCTGTGAACCAAGTAAAAGATTAAAATTTTTAAGACGCATTACAACTTTATCCCAATTCGGGCCATCAAAGTTATTGAAATTAGGCACTTATACAGGTAATCCGTATTTTTGACCTTGCGAAAATATTAAAGGCAAGTTGGCGTGAGAAAATCGCTCTTTTTTAGTTTAATCGTTCCCCTGCTTATTGTAGCAGTTACACATGTGGCCTATTCGCAAAAGGAACGCAGAATAATTCAGCTCTCGGGTGTTATACTAGGACTGGATGACAAGGGCGTTGCAACTCAACTTCCAGGTGTAAATATTTATGTTCCCAAAGCGGGGAGAGGTACCAATACGAATGGTGTAGGTTTTTTCTCTATGCCTGTTCTGGTAGGCGACAGCATCGTTATCAGTTATGTTGGTTTTGAAAGGCAAACGTACGTTGTGCCTGATCATCCTTCAGAGTACCTCACGATTATTGTACAAATGATTCCTGATGTGACCTACCTGGAACAGGTTGTGATCATGCCATTCCCGACAGAAGAAATTTTTAAAGAAGCCGTACTCGCGTTGAATATTCCTACCGATGATCAAAGTATCGACCGGAAAAATCTGAATCAGGAATTGCTTGCCTTGATGCTAAAGACCACTCCGATGGACGGTCCGCAAAACCAGCGTTACTATTTAGGCCAGATGGCTGCGAACCAGGGTTCGCAATACATGCCGGTAACCAATCCGCTCTTCAACCCATTCAACTGGGCTAAGTTTTTCAAGTCGTTGAAGAAGAAGTAATTCAACTTTGTTAATTTCTTTGGCAGGTTTAATCTTATGATTAATATTGCAACCCACTATTTCGAGGTGTAGCGCAGCCCGGTTAGCGCACCACGTTAGGGACGTGGGGGTCGGATGTTCGAATCATCTCACCTCGACAAAAGCTCAGTGTAATCATTGGGCTTTTGTATTTTTACCCATGCAAATACCCATTCCAACCCTCCATCTCTTTCCGAAACTTGATGCGAAACTTCTCGAACTTTTAAAATCATTGTCACCGGAGGATTGGAATAAACCCACGCTGGCCAGACAATGGACTGTTAAAGACATTGCCTCTCATTTGCTGGATGGCAACATCCGAACACTTTCAATTTCGAGAGACAAATATATCGGTGAACGTCCGGAGTCCATTAATTCATATCAGGATCTTGTTGATTTTCTCAACCGCTTAAATGCTGATTGGGTTCGTGCGACCAGGCGTGTTAGTCCTGCTGTGCTGATTGAACTATTAGAAATCACTGGAAAAGAATTTACAGAACAACTTAACAAACTCGATCCTTTTGCACCTGCTATATTTTCGGTTGCATGGGCAGGCCAGGCTGAATCTCCAAACTGGTTTCACATTGCACGGGAGTACACGGAGAAGTGGCATCATCAGCAACAGATTCGCGAGGCTGTAATGAAACCTGGTATTATGACGCAGGAGTTTTTCTTTCCTTTGATTGATATATTCATGCAGGCATTACCTCATACATACAGAAATGTCCAGGCAGAAGAGGGCACTTCAGTGATAGTCCGCGTAACATCCGAAATGGGTGGAGAATGGATTTTGTTGAGATCAGGTAAAAATTGGTTGTTACAAAAGGGTCAAACAAGAAATCATCAAATAGAGATTGTTCTGGATCCAGATATAGCCTGGAAACTCTTTACTAAAGGAATGAATGGCGCAGAGGCAGAGAAGAAAATAAAATTCAGTGGTGATCTTGAGTTAGGGAAACCAATTTTGTCAATGCTTTCGGTGATGGCCTAATTTTCATTTCTGAACTCTTTGAGCACAAAACCTCTGCGAAACTTTGTGTGTACTCCTCTGTGGTAAAAAGTTAACCGCAAAGGCCGCAAAGTATGCGCGAAGAATTTGAGAGAAAAGGAATTTAAATATATTTGCAACCTCTCGGGGGATTAGCTCAGCTGGCTAGAGCGCTTCCATGGCATGGAAGAGGTCATCGGTTCGAATCCGATATTCTCCACGTAATGAGCATTGGTTCGTCCCGATAACTATCGGGACCGATATTCTCCACAAAATGAACAGGTAGAGCGTCCCGCTTTTGGACGGGATGGTCATCGGGTTCTCCACAAAATGCCTGCCCCAATGCGGACATTTCTGTTCTGTTTATGGTGACTGTCATCGCGGACGGAAAGTGAGATGGAAGAGTGTGTGATCCGCGATCTCTCGGTTACTCAT
>DASTYM010000348.1:0-9776 GCA_035764995.1 Cyclobacteriaceae bacterium
AAATTGACAACACCATTGTCCGGTTGATTGGATATCCATAGCGTGGTTGATCCTCCCCCATCCAGGTTAATCGCATCCTTCGCATCAAGCCATTTTAAAATTTTCCGAAGTTCAATCAAACTCATGCCTGCTGCATTCGGATCGCGACCGTCAACAGTGATTAGCAATACGCGGTCAGTATTAGTCACGACAATGGCTGTTCTGGGATGGCGTGTATACGTAAACGCTGATGAATCAACGGACTCTAATTGTCGATTGAGAATCAACAAAGGCCCTGATAACATAATGTCCTTGGATGTGAGTGCATTTTCCCAGGCCGGGTCTCCATTCCATTTTTCAATTTTCAGTTGCTTACCGTCTAACAGAATGGCAGCCTTCTGATGTACCGCTCTTGTACTATCTTTTTGCAAGCGATTTTTATGAATTAACTGACCGTTCACTTTTAAATAATCAACAGAACCTCCGTTTTTGATATCGAAGAACGTTCCATTCAGCGCTGCGAGGGCAGCCGCGCCTTTGCCAAAATCACTCGTCAGTTTTAATTCCTTCGCATCATATCCAAAAGCAAATGTGACTTTGCTGTTTCTTCTTACTTCAAGGATGTTGATGCTTTGATTAGAGCCAAATAAATTACCCTTGAACAGGTAAGATTTCCACGATACACCTTTCACAATTTTTTTGGTTTCCCATTTTGCGGAAACCACGGTCAGTGAATCGGACTGTGCAGCCGAAGCTGTCGCTATCAGCAGCAGAAATGGAAGGAATAGTTTCTTCATAGCTTTGGCTACGAAGATAAATAGAAACGAACAGAGTGAAAATCACATCTGTTCGTTATTATACCAAAACAATAAACTCTACTTTTTGATAAACCTGCCGTAATAAAACTTACCCATCACATTGACCCAAACCAGGTAAACGCCAGGCAAATAGGAACTAACGTCCATTTGAATGATACTTTGATCCGTACTCACAGTCTTCACGCGCTGACCAGCCAAATCAAATATGGCAACTTCTCTCGTATTGACGCCCGGGAGCGTTATCGATAAAACATTTTCAACTGGATTCGGAATGATCGTCAGTTGATTTGAAGTTGGGAAGCGTTCATCACCGGTAATTGTAATGATGACGTCATCTGCTCGCGCACTCTTACAGGTTTCTACCGTGACCTCTACAGAGTAAGTACCAGAAGTTACAACAAGTGTTGAGTTCATGGCACCATCAATAATTACTCCATCCTTAAACCATTGATTACCACTGGCCGCGCTTGATGTCAACGTATAATTTTCCAGATTTTCATTCGTAACCGAAATTACTGGCTTAGCAGGATTTATGCAGAAAGATTTCATCTCTTCCATAGCTGCGTTGTAAGTGGTATTTCCGGTTTGCGATGCTGTAATGGAAACCAGCCCAGCCTCTACTAATGTGACCTGATCGCCTGTCAACAGGATTTTGGGCGATGCTGTTGAATAAGTAACGGCCAAGCCAGATGAAGCGACTGCCTGCAGAGCGAAGGCAGGATCTCCAAGCGTTTTATCACCGATCGATTGGAAGTCGATTGTTTGGTCGGTCTTTGATGTAGAATTTGTTGTCACCGTAACAGTGTTAGAGTTAGCGGAAACCCCACCTTCATTGACTGCTCGTAAACGGTAGTAATAAGTCTTCCCTTCAGCCAAACTGGCTATGGCCTGTTGGCTGGATGATGCATCTACAGAAAGACTATTATAACCCATTAGGAAACTTACAAAGTTATCTTCCGAAACATCCAACTGATAACTCGTGGCACCTGTGGCAGCATTCCAATTTGCCACGAAAGAAACCAGCCCGATGTTACTTGCCGAAGTGGCAACCGGTGTAGGTGGAGGTGAAGTACCTGCAGCGCCCGTAGTCACTGAGACAACATTAGAGTTCCCGGACGCTCCATTTGTATTCACATATCTGACGCGGTACTTATAAAGTGTTGAGGGCGATAAACCTGTGAGTACATCTGTAGTCACCGCTACGCTTTTTGAATTATAACCCGCCAGGAAGGTTACAAAGTCATCTGTTGAAACATCTAATTGATATTCGGTTACGTTCGGAACAGAATTCCAGTTTGCCGAAAATCCATCAGACGATACACCGGTCGCTGAGATGGCCAGCGGTGCAATTGGTAACGTTGTTACATCAATAATATTTGAGTTAGTTGAGGTTCCACCTGTATTGATGGCCCGCACCCTGAAACTAAAAGATGTGTTCGCGGATAGCCCGGAAATAAATTCCGAAACTCCCGAAACGTCTTTTGAATTATATCCTGCCAGAAAAGTTGCAAAGTTATCATCCGACACATCCAATTGGTAACTCGTTGCGCCCGTGATAGCATTCCAGTTTGCAACGAATGAAGTTACGTTTACTCCACTGGCAGATGTCGCTAAGGGAGCATCAGGTGGTGTGGTACCGGCTGCTCCTGTCATTACATTCATAACATTAGAATTGCCAGATACTCCGGCAGCGTTTACGTACCTTAACCGGTATTGATAAAGGGTTGATGGCACCAAATCTGAGAGTGCTTCTGTAGTCCCCGTCAGACTTTTTGAATTGTATCCAGGTAAGAAAGTAGTGAAGTTATCAGTAGAAACATCCAATTGATATCCCGTGACACCGGGCACAGAATTCCAGTTTGCAGCAAAACCCGTTGCCGAAATATTGGTGGCTGCAATCGCCACGGGTGCAGTGGGCAACGTGGTTGCACTAATCACATTTGAATTGGCAGACGATCCGCCAGCGCTGATTGCTCTAACTCTATAGCTAAGAGTTGAGTTGGCATTCAGTCCTGAGACGATCGCAAAAGTGCCCGTAATACTTTTTGAGTTGTATCCACTTACAAAACTGGCAAAGTTATCCTCCGACACATCCAGTTGATAGCTTGCAGCGCCTGTTACCCCAATCCAGTTGGCGACAAAAGAAGCAACGTTTACTCCATTGGCTGCCGTTGCAATCGGGGTGTTCGGTGGTGTTGTTCCTGCCGCAGCGGTAACTAAATTGATTACGTTAGAATTACCAGATACTCCGGTCGCATTCACGTACCTAACCCGGTACTGATAGGCTGTTGATGCAGCTAATCCCGAAATACTTTCCGTAGTCCCGGTAAGGTTTTTTGAATTATACCCTGTTAAGAAGGTACTAAAGTTATTAGTCGAAACATCCAGTTGGTATCCGATCACACCTGGTACCGGGTTCCAGTTGGCTGAAAAGCCTGTTGCAGAAACACTGGTAGGTGAAATTGCCAGCGGTGCAATTGGCAATGTAGTTACATGAACAACATTGGAGTTGGCTGATATACCACCTGCATTAACTGCCCGAACCCGATAACTAAGCGTTGCGTTGCCACTGACCCCCAAAATAATTTCAAACGTTCCTGAAACACTTTTTGAATTGTATCCAGCCAGAAAAGTTGTAAAGTTATCTTCTGACACATCCAACTGATAACTTGTTGCAGCTTGCACCCCGATCCAGTTGGCAACAAAAGAGGCAAGACTTATCCCACTTGCCGAAATGGCCACAGGAGCGGAAGGGGGTATAGTTCCAGCAGCCCCTGTGCTTACAGAAATAACGTTAGAGTTGGGTGAGACACCTGCTGAATTGACATACCGAATCCTGTATTGATAGAACGTTAACGATGCCAGCCCATATAGTGCTTCTGTGATTCCAGTTACGCTTTTTGAATTATACCCGGGCACAAACGTGACAAAGTTATCCGTAGAAACGTCCAATTGATATCCTGTTACATCGGGAACGGAATTCCAATTGGCTGAGAATCCTGTAGGTGAGATATTGTTGGCAGCGATAGCAAGCGGTGCAAGCGGCAGTGTGGTTAGACTAATAACATTTGAATTAGAGGAAGTTCCGCCCGCATTCACAGCTCGTACTCGATAGCTAAGATTTGCATTGGCACTTCGGTCAGAAATCACATCAGACGTTCCTAAAACGCTTTTTGAATTGTATCCGGTTATGAAAGTTTCAAAGTTATCTTCGGACACATCCAATTGATAACTCGTTGCGCCCGTAACTGCGATCCAGTTCGCAGCAAAAGAACTCAGCGTTATTGAACTTGCTGAAGTTGCAACCGGTGTTGACGGCACAGCGATTCCTGCTTGCCCTGTCAGTACACTAATCGTATTAGAGTTTGCCGAAATTTGATTTCCAATAAAAGACCGAACCCTATATTGGTAAGATGTTACAGCATTTAAACCCGATATCGTTTCGGTTATTTCAATCAATGTTTTTGAATTATATCCCGGCAGGAACGTTGCGAAGTTATCGGTGGAAACATCTAACTGGTAGCCGTCAACACTATTCACCGCGTTCCAATTAGCTGTAAAACCTGTTGAAGAAATACCAGTTGCGGCTGCCGCCACCGGTATAGCCGTGGCCGTAGTTACACTAACAGTGTTTGAGTTGGGAGAAGTCGGAGCCGTGCCGGTAGCCCGTACACGGTATTTATAATTACTGAGTGCATTGAGGCCATTGACATGAATACTGGTTCCGGTAACAACAAGACTACTATAACCGGGAAGGAGCGTTAAAAAATTATCATCAGAAACATCTATTTGATATCCTGTGGCATGAACTACAGGCTCCCAACTTGCCGTGAAGCCAGCGTATGTTATGCCGGAGGCTGGTGCCGCAATTGGCGCATGGAGTGGTAAAAGAGGGCCTATAGCTACAGTAAACAATCCTCTTAAACCATTCTCATAACTTCTTATAGTAGTTGTCCCGTTAACAATATTGATGCTTTGCATGCCCATGCTGGAGTATGTATTCCCCGCAGCACTACGCGCAACAACATCGGCCGCAGGTGTGGAGAGGGAAGTTGGATATGCTATTTCAATATAGGTTGCTGTATCAGCTCCTGTTACTGTTGATCTCCATACATATGGAAAATCGGTTAGTGCACTGATCGTTGGCCCGGCAGTATATCCGCCAGGTTTATCTTCTACGGCAATGGTAACGACAGGATTGACTCCAGTAACATTCGATATCGTAATGGGAAGATAGTAAGAGGCCCGGCTCACAGGAAAAAATAAATTTCCCGTTCCATGCCTTGTCATTTTACCAATCACATAGGAGCTTGAATTTGCACTGACCAGCGCGTTCGCTTGCATAACCAAGGTGTTGTTTACCCCTGTCATCGAGAGCAGTCCATTCTGCAACAGTAAGGCATTTTTTATGGTGAGGTTATCATTAATCTCTGTAATACCGATACCGTTTTTAACAAGAGAGCCGATAGCTTGCTGACCATGATTAAACTGTTTAGTAGTTGTATTGAAAAGAACGAATCCGCCCGTTCCGTTAGGATCATAACCACCAGTTGAGGTCCAGTTATCAGAAAGTGAAATGGTGCCATTGTTTGTGATGACGCTGTTCTGGTTATCCCAATCACCATTCACATTTACGTTGGAAGAGGTAATCACGGTGAGGCCGGAGTTTTTTACAAACTGAGCCTGAACGGAACTTACACAGATCAGCAAAATGATAAACCAATATCTTCTCATGGTGTAAAATGATTTTGTTTGTTGAGGTGACCGTCCATCGCTTTTTTTCGATGCTTCCATTCACACCAGGTTTATTTCACGTTAACCAGTACTTTAATCAGACCCGTGTCGGTTCCGTTAAAATTCTCAAGTGCCTTTCCGATAATGGTGCCTGAAGGAAACACGCCATCGCCCAGTTTCGAGATGGCTTTCATCGCATGACCTTTTTTGGAAGACGTCACCAAAAGATCACCACGTTTAATCGGACCGTTTTCCAAACATACTTTTGTTGGAATCACCCCGATCACTCCCATGGGCACAAGGTTATCGAGGTTCTCTTCAATTCCTTTTTCCGTTAGTGTGACTCCTGGTTTAGTAGCATATACTCCAACAACTTTGGTTGAATTAGCCTCCGAAGATTTTTCAACGGTACGATCCGTTGATTCTGAAATCACTAGTACATCGCCAGGTTCATAAGTCGTTACATCTCCCTCGACCTCAAACAATTCAGCCACATCGGCACCACTGTTTTGAGTGCCGTCATTGAAAAAGCCTTTACCTGCCTTATTGATGCGGGCAACGTTGGCGCTGGCTGAACTAAATACTGCTATGTCGCCTGATGCACCGGTGTGATTTGCCGACAATACGGAACCGGTTCCATTGGTCTCCAAAGAAAGGACTTGGCTTGCATTAGCTGCATTTTCTATAGTGATACGTGATGCGATCCCTAAACCTGCGGTAACAGTCCGTAAAGCAATATCACTATTACTTGGATTGGAGATTTGGAACTGACCGCCACGGCCGGTACCTGTTTGAGAACCAAAAACTGCGATGCCACTTCCATTTGTTGTACCATGAAGTGCATTTGCGTCACTAACCGCATTGTTAATGGCGAAACGTCCAGCCACCCCGGTTCCATTCGTTTCTGAATAAACTCCGGTACTTGGGTTAGCTGTATTAGTGATAGAAAAAAATCCTGCCCTTCCTGTTCCATTGGTCTCAACAAAAAGAGCATCGCTTGAATTGGCTGCGTTATCAACTGTAATTCGAGACGCGATACCTGTACCTTGAGTATAACCTCGTAAAGCGATCTCACTGTTGCTGGCATTCATGATTTGGAATTGACCTCCACGACCGGTGCCTAATTGATCACCCCAAACTGCAGGACCACTACCATTAGTTCGACCAAGGGCTGCTGCCGAAGCGTTGGCAGTATTCTCTATCATAAACATACCTCCAGGGCCTGTTCCGTTGCTCAAACCATAAATCGCTGTGTGTGCACTTGTTGTATTTGTAATTTTAAATCCACCTGCTGATGACCCCGTACCCGTGTGTTCACCGTAGATTACATCATAATTTTGGCCGGTATTAGAGCTGGCGTAAATTGCGTTACTTCCACTAGCATTATCAACCATAAAATTTCCAGCTTTGCCCGTTCCGTTAGTCTCAACATAGAGCGCCTCGCTGGAGTTGGCCGTATTATTAATCGTGATACGGGATCCAATTCCAGTACCAGAAGTGTAACCGCGTAACGCAATCTCACTATTACTTGCATTGGTGATTTGAAATTGGCCGCCACGTCCTGTTCCTATTTGAGCACCATAAATTGCAGGACCGCTACCATTCGTTACGCCATATGCTGCAGGGTTTGTGTTTGCAGGATTATTTACTGAAAAAAAACCTGCCGTACCCAGTCCATTCGTTAGACTGTAAACTGAAGCAAAATTATTTGTGGCGTTTAAAATTTTGAATGATCCAGCGGATGAACCTGTACCCGTGTGCTGACCATAAATTACTGCGTTATCGATCTCACTGTTCGATGTCGCAAAAATTGCATTGTTTCCACTGGCCGTATTGTCAACAATAAAATTTGCTGCGGGCCCCGTACCAATCGTGCGGCTAAACAATGAAGAGCTAGCATTCGAAGCATTGGTTACCACAAAATATCCCGCCACTCCCAATCCATTATTCTGACCGAGTATGGAATAACTCCCTGCTGTCGTTGATGCACCAGAGATTCCTGTTACTCCGTTGGTGGCACCAGCCTGGGCTAAACCATAAACCGATGTGAACGCTCCCACATTATTGCTCACTGCACGCAGGGTTATTCCTGTTCCGGTGTTGGTGAGTTCTAGCCCAGGGGTGGTTGAATTAATGCTTTCCGATAACGGAAGTGCTAGTCCGCCATTCCTCCAACTTGCTCCGTCCCATGTAAAAAATCCTTTTAAATCAGTATCGTAAACCTGTAGGCCAATGTCTGCTGCTGCAAGTGTCATAGCGATACGTTGTGCAGTTGTAAGACGGGTAAAAATTACCCCCTGATTATTGGTAGGTGATTCTACATGCAATGCTGCATTTGTATTGGGCGTTGTTGCTCCAATGCTAAAGGTTTTATTCTGCGCATGTAAGAGTGAGATGTACATCAGCACAAAACTGCAAAGCAGAAAAACATTCTTTTTCATGATGTTAAAGAGTTAAGTTGACGTTCAGTAATTTTTTTTTAATGATGTAAATGGAGTAAACCAAACCCTCGTGGAGCAGGTTGGATATGAGAATTTCGTCTTCGTATCGGATCAATTGGGGACCGGTTTTGGTTAAATCAATTCCGAAAGCACGTGAAATGGAAGCTTAAAAATGTTGTTACTTAGCCCGTGGATAAAGAATTGAGCAACTGGCAATTGGGACTATTGGTTGGTCAACCTTGGGAAGCCCATCACAGAAATGATACATATGTTGCATGGCCTGCAACAACGTTACTATAATATAGAGTGGCCGGGGCTGCCAGAAAAGAAATCCGGGAACAGCCGTAACCCTACGAATCGTTTTATAGTATAAAAGACTCAGTTAATCCCCGATATGAAAAAATCTCTTTGCGCCTTTTCACTTGTAGCCATCATTATGCTGGGTTGCGATGGTGATGAAATCTCTAAGTCCTCCGGAAAACTTGATTACTATACTGAATCGTATGACCTGGCAGGACTTGGTCTTGACTTTACACCTCAGTATAAAGTAACCTATCAATATGATCACGATAAGCTCATTCGTTACACCTTCTTTGGCTACAGCCCCGATTCAAAATCCTTTGTGAAGCAGCGTTATTTTGATTTTTCTTATGTCGATGACCGGGTGGATAAAATAAAAGGATATCAAGCAGGTGCCACTACTCATTATATAGAATACACTTACCAATATTTACCGGATTCGCGTGTTCTGAAAATTTCAGAAAACAATAGTGGTACAGGAATAAATTCCGAAGCCAACTTTTCCTATAACGACACAGATGAAAAGGTTATGGTTGCCTACTCTTTTTCAAATGGAGGAAGTTTTGAGTACGAGTTCAATTATGGCACCAGCAATATTTTAAGCGACAAGACCACACGCGGGGCGCAGTTGTGCAGCGATGGCGTGTATACTTATGATGAAAACAAAAACCCTTTTAGTGAACTCGGATACGTAGATTATACATTGAGTAACCTTTCTGCCAATAATAAATTAACAGAAGATGTTAATTATGTTGGTTGTGCATTCCCAAGTCTCGTTCCTGAGTCATACAGCTATGAGTACAACAACGTTGGATACCCAACGAAGGCTACAACTTTTTACTCATCAGGAGCCACCTCTGTAAAACAATTTTTCTACCGATAGAAGGTCCTATAAAAAGTAAGCCCTGACTAAGTCAGGGCTTTTTATTAGTGGCTCACATCCTCAAAGAAGACATATCCAAATCTTTAATGAGCGGTTGGTTATAAGAACGCTTTCCTGTCGCCTTATACAAAGCATTTGCCAAGGCACCCATTACCGGTGGGAAAGGTGGTTCGCCTAAACCCGTTGGATCAATATCATTTTGTACGAAGTGAACATCAATTGCTTTTGGCGCTTCGCTGTGTCGGATCAACCGATATTTGTCAAAGTTATTTTGATCAGGCATTCCTTCGGTGAACGTTAGGCCGCTGTACATCGCATGGCCGATCCCATCAACACTTCCGCCCTCTACCAGGTTAGTGGCAGCCAACGGATTTACAACAATACCACAGTCAACAGCACAATGAACCTTCTCAACACGTGGTTTTCCTTTCTCAACAACCAGATCAATAACATGTGCAACGTAAGTGTGGTGACAATAGTATGCTGACACACCGCGATGCACGCCTTGTTTTGCTTCGCCCCAATTTGCTTTGGACCTGACCAATTCCAACACTCCGGCATAACGATCTGCTTCGTAATCATTTTTCTCTCCTACCGGATTATTCTTAGCGCGTGCTAAAA
>DASTYM010000349.1:0-9767 GCA_035764995.1 Cyclobacteriaceae bacterium
AATATACCCTGCAATTTTGTAGGCAATCATTCCGGTCCACTCCTTAAAAAGCTTTTGCCAGGTAAAAATTGCATTCGCACTCGGAATTAGTAACACATCAGGGGTGAGATAAAAGGGATGCGTATAGAAATCTGTACTAAAGGTATCAACCTCAAATCCTGCCTTTTTAAAACAAGCCTTCGATCTCCTCAGATGAAAGGCTGAAGTGATTAATAAGTATTGCGCAGCAGGTTCATCCTTCAATAATTCTTTCACCTTCACGGCCGACTCATACGTATTACGTGATTCATTTTCAATGGCCATAGCTTGTTCAGGAACACCCATCAGTTTCATAACCTTAAACAATTCATCAGCTTCCTTTCTTGCGTTGGTCACAAGCCGGCCACTGCCGCCACTGATCATAATCTTTTTAATGATTCCCAATTTGTAAAGTTCAACCGTATGCACAACCCTATCTGCTCCGTGCTGAAAATATACCCGGTCATCGGGTTGCTTATCGTTATAGGTGACACCTGTGAGTACAATTCCCCAGTCGTATTGCTTTTTAATTTCACTATAAGGAATTGCAGGCACCTCCCACGCTCGCATGGTTTCATTCGCAATGAAATCATTGGAGAAAAATATGAGAAGAGAAAATGCAATCCAGAAGCATCGCTTTTTCCAGGCTGGTCTTTTCAGAAAAATGGAAAGAAGAAAAAAAGCCAACACATAAATCAGCGGGTTCGTCAGGAAATTCAGGACCTTGGAAAGTACGAAGAACATTCGCTTATTTCACCCGTTTGAGTGCTGCCGGTGTTGATATATTACTGATGCCATCGATAATTCTGCGGAGCACATCAAAGTATAACAAGAGTGCCAACACAAATGACATCGACCAAATCACACCGAGGTTAAACACCAGTGTATCAAAATTTCGGTTTAGGAAATGTTTTGATGGCATATAAAACTGTGCATCAAAATCAATGATGTGCTCCGGGTCCGGGTCTTTGTAAATCGGGTAAATCTTTTGAATCAGCTTACCGTCTTTTTCAATGATGCGATGCGTTTCGGAAGTATTCTTAACAGCATCCGTGATCATTTCATTGTGATATGATTCGCGGAACATCTCAAAGTCTTTTTCCTTTTCAGGAGTGCTGGTCATTCGGGCAATCTTCTCTTCCTTTTCACGATCAGCATTATTGTACCGATTGATATAGACCTTTCTCAGTTTTTCCAGAAACGTCACAGCTTGCTGGCAGGTAGTTGAATCAAATTTTGTAAGCGTCATATTATTGAGCCATGGCAACTCTCCACTCCCTACTTCGATAGCCTCCCTTCTCACCTCGTTGTAAACAAGTTCAATGTCCTTCATTACTTTTTCCTGAACCTGTGTGTCGTTCACTTTAAAGTTGGCCAAACAATACTCCAACCGGGTCTCTAATTCAGGTATAAAATAAATCTTTTGATAGTCAGCATTTGCCATGACCTTATCATACATATAAAACTCCTGTTCAAAGCGATTGTCTTTAAATTGTGTTACCATAGCAGCTTCGAAAGCCCACCGTGATGCCATTAAATCTCCTACAAAGGGTACAGTAGCCGTATTACCAATACTCGGGTTCAGCTTATCGAACTTCACCACTACCCCGCTTAAGATCAATTGTGGGATCAGGAGAATCGGTATCAGAATATAAATCGTAACAGCCGAGTTAAAGGCCGAAGAAATATTTAAGCCCAGCACATTGGCAAAACATGAAGCCGTAAACAAAATTGCCCAATGCTCAAGAATCATCCCCTTGATCTCCAGTATATAATTACCAAGCAACACAAACGTGAGCGATTGTATAGCCGACAACGTGAACAAGATTGCGAACTTCGAGAACAAATAACTACTCCTGCTTAAATGCAGAAATGCTTCCCGCTTTAATATCTTTCGATCACGAATAATTTCTTCCGCACTCACGGTAAGCCCCATAAACAACGAGACAATGACACTCATAAAGAGGTAAGCGGGCAGATTCAGGTTCTTGCTAAACACATAACCAACCAAAAGCTTGTCGTCAACATTGTAATACCGAACAATAAAAGCCAGAATAAACGCCAGCAAGGGAGCTTCCAGCAGGTTAATGATCATGTATTGCTTATTGTGAATTTTCGCCTGCACATCGCGCGCCATAAACAATAGCATCTGCTTGAATCGTGAAGGAATGCGCAAAGACGACTTCAAGGCAACCATGGCCGTCTCAAGTGCTGTTGGTTTCACTTGTTCTTCATATGCCTTGTTCCACTGACTTGCAGTGATCTTTCTTTCCACTGTGAAGTGACCATATTCATCGATTACCTTGGTCTCGATAATATTGAAGATCTGTTCAGGATTCACATTACCGCACTCGTGGCACTCTCCTTCTTCGCTGTTAATCAGGTTAATACTTTTCTTGAAGTAAGTGATGGCATCGACCGGGTTTCCATAATAAATCTGATGGCCGCCCACATCGAGAATTACAAGCTTGTCGAATTTCTTAAAGATGTCTGATGACGGCTGGTGTATAACTGCAAACACAAGTTTCCCCTTAAGAGAAAGCTCTTTCAATAAGTCAATAATATTTTCCGAATCACGTGAGGATAGACCGCTGGTAGGTTCATCACAGAAAAGAACAGAGGGTTCACGCAATAATTCCAAACCGATGTTTAATCGTTTCCGCTGACCCCCGCTAATGGTTTTCCGCAAAGGTGAACCTACTTTCAAATCTTTTGTCTCAGAAAGACCAAGATCTTCAAGTACACGCAATACTAAGAAATCAATATCCTGTTCCGTTTTATCACTGAAACAAAGCTTGGCAGCATAGTATAAGTTTTGATATACGGTGAGGTCTTCAATGATCAAATCATCCTGTGGAACAAACCCGATAACACCTTCAATTTTCTTCGGATCGTTATGTATATCGATGCCATTGATGAGAACTTGTCCTTTAGATGGTTTCTCAGTACCATTCAAAACGTGCAACAAAGTTGATTTTCCAGCACCACTGGCTCCCATCAGCGCAATTAAATTTCCAGATTCCTCGGCCAGACTAACATTCTGCAAGCCAAGCTTTCCGTTTTTAAATTTATAGTCGATGGATTTTGCTTCGAGTGTGATGCGGCCTCCATCTCCAAACTTTTTAAATCTACTGAGGATATCTCCATAGTAAACAGGTTCGTCCTTATCCCAACGCAGCGCACTCCCCACCGCCATTACAATAATCACCCCAGGCTTTAGCGGTGAACCATTTAAGTACACATTCGACTGGCCGATGTATTTGATGAAATACAGTTCAGCCTGTTGAATATATAGAACTTCAATAAATCCTTTCAGGTGCGCTCTCCGGATATGCTTGGCATGCAGGAAGGCTTTATCTTCATTTGAATCAATAATGAGCAACGAAGGATGATCTACCTCAGATGATTGTTGGCCCACTACAAATTTTCTAATGGAGGCTAAATCTTCGAGGTTAACTTTAAATGCATCGCAAATGATTTTCATTAAGTCTTCCTCACGAGCCGATACCTCAGCATCGGCCAAAACAATCCTAACGAGCTCCAACACAATGATAACCTTCTGCTTCTGTGTAAGCTCCTTGTTGATCTCAGCACATACTTGCTGGAGTGCTTGCGTATCGGCTTGGGAAGAATGGTTTACGGATCTGGCATACTCATCAAACAACGCGAGGTAAGGCTCAACTTTACTTTGCGAAAGATGCTCTTTTAAAAAAAATATGATCTGTTCGCGTTCCTGGCGTGTGACTTCATCTTGTTTAGCAACAATTGCAAACAAGCGCAGGATCGCCTTTAGTATAAGCTCGCTCATGAAAGGGGTTTTATTTTAACTTCTTAAATATAGTTCTAATCCACAAAAAAACCCCGCCCTGATATCCATCGGGGCGGGGTCTGTATGCCATCCAAAGAAAGTGGCAGGTTAAATCTATTCTACGATTGCTTTCCTCATTTTGGATACCACCGCTGAAATCTGCTCAAGGTTCTTGTCGGTTAGCACAAGGTCAGCACGGTTCTGATGAATTTGCTCTTCGATGTTAAGGGCTGTGTAGGCTTTTTCAAGGTCCTGTAAATCAGCTACCATTGTTGAAACCGGGTCTGTTTGTTCAACCGCTGTCAGCATCTTCAACAGGTCTGTAACGGATTTCTTTTGGTTCAGAACCACCTGCATGATTGGTGTAAGTATCTGATTCCGTGCATCATCTGGTAAAAGGTTTTTAGGATAAGAATTGATGAGGCTGGTAGAGATGTGAAGACCTTCCACAAAACTTCCTGAAATTACCAACGCAGCAAGTTTATTACGACTGTCATCCTTCAGAAATCTTTCAGTTTGCGCAACAGTTTCATTCAACAAATTTTTAAGGGAATCCCTATTTGAAATATTAGCTTCAAAACGCTTCAGAATATTAACATCGAACGTTCCAATAACACCCAGATTTTCAGCCAACGTCTTACAAGCATTCAGGTAATCAATGGATTCCTGAGTTTTCTCGTACGATGTCAGGTAACCGATATCGGCCGCGTAAATTCCTAAATTCAAGGCAGCCTTGTCGTTACGACTTGCGTATTGATCAACTTTTGAACGAGGGTTCACCAGGCTTTGGTTATATTCTGCGCCTGTAGCCTGCAGAAGATATGGTATTTCCGTTGGTGATGGGATGTTATAGATAACATCTTTGATTTGCTCTTGAAGGCTGTCTTCAGCTTCCTTGAATTCCTTTGAATCCTTGTTGTCGCCACTTGACGAGCCACAAGAACCCAAGCCAACTACTAAAAAAGCACTCAGAATAAGATAAAAAGATCGTTTGATATTCATACTAAGGGAAGGTTTAGACTTTCAATTTTAACATTTTTTTTACTGCTTTAAAACGAACGAAAAACAATTTTAAGTGAAATTTTCAACATTCTCTGACTTTTTATTAAGTTTATAAGGATAGCTTACCTCCCCGTTAACTTGTGTGGCATGGTTGACACCACAGTACTAATTGACGACAGCGATATCGATCTTTTTATCCAGCGCAGGTTCCTGGAGGTGTATCAATTTTCAAAAAAACTCATCAGTTATAAGTCAGCAGAAGAAGCACTTACATGGCTTCATGCTATAAACGGAGAAACACCTCCGGATGTCATCTTCCTTGATCTTAACATGCCAAACGTGGATGGTTTTGCTTTCCTGGAAGGCTTCAAAGACTTGCCTCAAAAGATTAGAGATAAATCCCGAATCGTAGTTCTCACCAGCTCGAATAGTCAGAAGGACCGCGACATGGTTTTTAGTTATAAAAATGTTATTCAGTTCGTGACAAAGCCTCTGAAACAATCAGACATTGAGGAACTTAAGAAAATTGTATAGAGCTACTAGCTACCGGTCAAGCCATTGCTTGAATTCCTGAACTCGTTCACGCGCCACAATCACATCGTTATCAGTTGAGTTTTTTAGCACCAGCCTCAAGCGGCTATTGGTGTAGGATACAATGTCCTGAATGGCCTCTGCCCTTACAAGGTATTTTCGGTTAACCCTGAAGTATGCAAGCGGGTCAATCATGTCTTCCAGTTGTTCAAGTGTAAAATCAAGAATGTGATTTCGGTTGTCTGCGGTATGGCAAAACGTTGCCTTATCCTGACTGTGGAAGTATAAAATATCTTTTACTCCAATCGTTCGCAGGTGCTCTCCTACTTTAATAACAAAACGTTCTTTGTACTTTCTGGAAAGCTTTTGAACAACTTCACCAATACTGTTTAATAACTTTTTTGTACCGTCAGCGCTACTGGTGAGTGTTTCCAATTTTTTCAAAGCAGCCTGAAGATCATTTTTATCAACCGGCTTTAAAATGTAATCAATGCTATTGACCTTAAATGCTTTCAGTGCATATTCATCATACGCTGTAGTGAAAATCACCGGGCACTTCACTTCGCATTGCTCAAAGATTTGAAAACTTATACCATCGGCTAACTGAATATCTACCAACGCTAAATCAGGTGGCGGATTATTTTTAAGCCACTGAACTGATTTCTTAACAGAGTCTATCTTATCGAGCACACGCGCGCCTGGCAGCAACTCATAAACAAGTGTCTCTAACCGTTTTGCCGCCTGGGGCTCATCTTCTATAATGAGTATATTCAATTCGTTACTGGAATTACCGGGAGTTTCACAATGAAATTCTTTTCAGATTGATCGACAACTACCTGCTCGCTACTTAAAAACTGGTAACGCTTCCTGATGTTTTCAAGGCCCACACCGGAAGTTAGCTCGCCTGATGACGACTTCATCTGCAAATTATTCTCCACAACAATAAACTTCCCTTCGCTATACACTTTGAGATGGAGCGGATTTTCTTCCGATACCTCATTATGCTTCACAGCATTTTCGATAAGCATCTGCAATGCTAACGGAGCAACCATGGATGAGGTGCCATTTAAGGAAAGATCGATTGAGAGTTTATCTCCAAATCGAATTTGCTGGAGATACGTATACGACTTCAGGAATTTAAGCTCTTCTTCTAACGATACTACTTCCTTGTTGCGCGTATCCAACACGTATCGATAGACTTCCGACAGTTGCTTGATAAAGTTTGCTGCTTTGTCCTGATCCTCATAAACCAGGTTTGTTAATGCGTTCAGACTATTAAATAAAAAGTGAGGGTTAACCTGATTTTTCAAACTCTCATAGGTGGCAACCATACTTTCCTTTTGATAGCGCTCAGCTTCCACTGCGGATCGCTTCCATTCAAACAAAAAGCTCCTTCCGTGAAAGAAGAGCGAAATGAAAAAAGTTATGATTAATGAATTGACGACTATCTCGTAATAGTTATCGAACGTAATATCCCAGATAAATTCCCAAAACTTGATTAGTGCCAGAATAGCCAACACCGTACAGAAAATTGTGGCGACAACTCCGGCTACCAATCTCTTGATTGGGAATTTGATCCAAGAGATCCTTTTTGATAAGAACTCATTCAATTCGTTATTAACGGCCCACAGCGTCATCCAGGCTACAAACGAAAATACGATATTCCAGAAAAACAGCTCATAATTAGTTCGACAAGAAGTGCACATCAAATAGATAGCCCCGATTGATCCTACCAGGGCCACCAGACTGCCCCATGCATATTCCTTTACTTTAGGATGACACTTCATACTGCAATGTAAGTTGGGATATTTCCAGGAACAATCCCCGATTGATATATACCCTATTTACATTTTCCTTTCAACTCCTCCGCCATCCCTCTTCCCCATTGCGGGGCCAACGCATTGCCCGACTTGAAGCTTTCAAATTTTTCCAATGCCTTTGAGTTGGTGGCACATGCTTCAGCAGTAGAAGAACCAAAAAATTGTGCAGTTCCAAACTGCATCTGCGCAAGCAAGGCAAGGGCACGCGGGTTTTCAGCGTTCATCCCCACTGCTTTTCCAAAAGATTGAAATGCGAGACTTGAATATTGTTGTCCGCGTGACGCAGGATCAACCGTTACCCGGATCATGTGGATAAACCCTTCCAGGGCAATGATCTCAGACTCGCCTGGTTGTAATGCTTTTGCTTTCTCGGTTGCTTTGAGAGCGAGATCAAGGTAGCTGTCTTTAATAGCAGCTTCTTTTTCGCGCGTTGCCATCATCACATATCCAAAGGAAGCATAGTAATAAGGTTCCCATTTTGCTTTTTCAGCTTCTCCAATGCGCTCCAATGTATTCACAGCACGTTGCAGGCCTGCAATGGTTTTTGAGTTGTAAACCGAATCGATGTTCTTCTGCATGTTCTCGGTGTATTTATCTCCTGCAAAAGATTTTGCAACAGAAAACACAAGCAAAGCCAGCAGTAAAGGAATGATGTTTAACTTTTTCATAGTCTGTTTATTTTTTAGAGTGTAGGTAATTGATTGATGGTTTTATTTTTTGATAGCGTAATAAAGATTCCAAGAAATAAAAAGCGAGGTGCGGGTTGTCGAATTGCACGACTTGCATACACTCCGTTTACATCGGGTGTGCTACTGAATTCGTAACCGAAAATATTGTCGCGGCCCAGCACATTGGTGCAGGAGAAATAAACGATCGTCTGTGATGTTGGAAGGAAGCTGATGTTTACACTCAAATCCTGGTACGATTTGGTTTTACCGGCATTGAACTCATCCATATTCGGATCGTTGTAAGGGCGGCCACTGGTGTATGAATAGGTTAACCCGATTTGCGATTTCAGTTCAGGAATAAAGTGTTTATACACCACCGAGAAATTATGAGCCGATGCATAAGTTGGAATCACCGCATACGGTGTGTTTGCATAATCGCGTTCGGTGTCGAGGTAGGAATAGGAAAGCCAGTAATCAACGTTTTTGATGCTTCTATTGTCGCGCCAGAATAATTCAACACCTTTTGCATAACCTTCTCCATTGTTAGTAAGATCAGTTGCATCGCCATTGTTAAACTTGACCAAGCTGTTATACTTTTTGTAATAGGTTTCAATGCGAAACGTTTTGTTGTTGGACACGCGTTGAAAGTTGAGAATGTAATGATCAGCCTGCTCTGCTTGCAGGTCGTTATTTACACGCAACCATTCATTCTTGGGCGACTGACGAAACTTTCCGTAGGCAAAAGATACTTGTCCGATTTCTCCGGTTTTGTAAGCTAATGAAAGTCGGGGATCAACAGTTAATTTATTCAGGAGGCTGTTATGTTCAACCCTTGCTCCCGCCCGTGTTACAAATTTATTACTCGCATACACGTCTGCTTCTACGAAGCCAGCTGTGATAATGCCAGAGAAATTATGATCCGATGTTTGCGAAAATTCCGTATCGATTGCTTGCGTATACTCTTTTTGTAAAACTTCTGCACCAGTTCTGATTTCAATCCGATCAGAAAGAGAACCCTCCAATACAGCCTTTACATGAGTGCCTCTGTCAGTTTCAACTGTGCGATCATTCTCCAAAAAGGAGTCATTACGATTAAAGGTGTAAGAGGCTCCCCCACGCACCGACCATTTCTCACTTAATGATTGCTTGAAAAAACCATTGAGGTAGTAGTAATCATTATCCAACGTATACAATTGTCTGATCGACTCATCAGCGATGTCATGGTTATAAAGGGAATAAGTAGATTTATCGAAATTGCCGAAGAATTTTACCATCCCATCCTTCCCAACTTTCTGACGGAACGCGGTGCTTCCCTGCAGCGACACAGGCGCATCTTTCCAATCGATTTCCTGGTTAATCAATCCGAAGTACGGTTGAATATTGGTGTACTGAATCTTTCCAGCGATCGATCCTAGCTCCCATGATTGCGTGTGTGCAATATCGGCTCCTACTGAAAGTAAACCAATATCGGTTCTGGATGCCTCCGAAATGTCCTTTGAATCCAGAATCAATGCCGAAGAAAGTGCCTGACCATACTCAGCTGAATAACCACCTGTACTGAAACTTGTTCCTTTAAACATGAAAGGAAGAAATCTTCCGCGCGATGGCGTGTTGGGCGCAGATGGACTGTATTCGTTCATCACAATTTGTCCGTCAATAAATGTTTTGGCTTCATAACCTTCGCCTCCACGGACAAACAACCTTCCGCTCTCTCCTACTTTTTGAGTTCCAGGCAACGTATTGAGGGCACCAGCGATATCAGCTGTTGCTCCTGCTGTGGTAGCAATATCCAGTGCGCGAAAAATTGTTCTTCGTGATTCATCACTGGCACCAAAAGATCCTGCTGTTATGGTAACTGCTTCTAATTCATTGATTGTTTCTTTGAGCGGTGCTTCAATTTTTACTTCCGTTCCATTCAAT
>DASTYM010000350.1:0-3731 GCA_035764995.1 Cyclobacteriaceae bacterium
ATCGATATTCAAAAAGGTTTTGACGACCTCTCCTATTGGGGCCCGCGCAACAATCCAAATGCAGAGCAACAGGCATCCGTAATTTTACAAGCATGGAGGGCCAAAGGCTTACCTATTTTTCATGTGAAGCACAACTCAACCAATCCCAAGTCGAAACTTATACCGAATCAACGTGGAAACGAGATTCAGGATGTTGTAAAGCCACTACCAACAGAGCCGGTAATTTCCAAAATTGTGAACAGTGCATTTATTGGAACAGATCTGAAAGAAAGATTAGACAAGCAACAAATTAAGGATTTGGTAATTGTTGGTCTCACTACAGATCACTGTGTTTCAACATCGGTACGCATGGCGGGCAACCTGGGATACAATGTGCATCTGGTTTCTGACGCCACTGCCACCTTTGATAAAGTGTTGCCTTCTGGTGAAAAATTACCGGCTGAAATCATTCATCAAGCCAACCTGGCAAGTCTGCATAACGAATTTGCAACTGTGCTAACAACGAAAGAGCTACTAAGCTCATTATAAAACGAATGAAACAACATTTATATAAATCAACTGTTACCTGGACTGGCAATAAAGGCACTGGTACAAGCGATTACCGATCATACGATCGTAGTCATACGATCTCGATTGATGGAAAGCCTGAAATTTCTGGCTCTTCCGATGCAGTCTTTCGGGGGGAAAAACACAAACACAATCCAGAAGATTTGATGGTAGCAGCACTGTCGGGCTGTCACATGCTATGGTACCTTCACTTGTGTTCCGATAACGGTGTTATTGTTATACATTATTCTGATCAGGCTACTGGTGTCATGGACGAAAACAACGATGGTAGCGGTCAATTTAAAGAAGTGACATTGTACCCAAAGGTGATTGTAAAAGATTCTTCCATGATTGAGAAGGCTAATGCACTTCA
Source organism: Cyclobacteriaceae bacterium (assembly GCA_035764995.1). Taxonomy (GTDB): domain Bacteria; phylum Bacteroidota; class Bacteroidia; order Cytophagales; family Cyclobacteriaceae; genus UBA2336. Next base: position 920 of record DASTYM010000350.1, read on the forward strand.
CCATGATGCACACAAAATGTGTTTTATTGCACGCTCGGTTAATTTTCCAGTACATCATAAACCTTTAGCAACCGTAGAAACTTAAAAGTTATGAACTACACGCTTGAACAACATTTGGCTTACTCGGTGTGGGCAAATGAAACTTTGACCAACCGATTAAGAAAACTGGATGACACGTTGCTGCACAAAGAAGTCAACAGCAGCTTTCCATCCATTGCGAAAACACTTTTGCATATGTGGGGTGCTGAAATTCTATGGCTCAAGCGGTTTCAGGGAGTAAGTTTAACACAAATGCCTTTAACAGATTTCAAAGGAACTCCTGAAGATCTGTTCAATGGCATTATTCAATCATCACGTGAAGTCCAAACATTCGTAAAATCACGTGGCGAAGATTTTGTGAAAGGAACTGTTAGCTACAAAAATATGAAAGGGCTTGAATTTAACGATCCGGCAGAGTCCTTACTCTATCACCTTGTAAATCATGGAACGTATCATCGCGGCCAAATAACAACCATGCTGCGCACTTTAGGAATAACTGATTTAGCAAGTACTGATATCATATTTTATTGGCGTTCATTAAAAAAATAGCTTTCGAAACGTAACCGATAAATGTTACGCTTTCCCTGGAAATAATCGCTTCTGAATTCAGAAAAAATATTTATACCTTCCAAAAAAAACACCATGGCAACGCAAACAGCTTCTTTCCCCATCGAGCGCATTGCAAAATCACGCATTAGCGAGGTTGATTTTAATAACCTGGGTTTCGGCACCTATATTTCCGATCACATGCTCGTTGCCGATTATAAAAACGGAGCTTGGGGCGAAGGCAAAATTATGCCATTCGGAGAACTGCCCATGACACCAGCCATTCTGTCGCTACACTATGGGCAGGCCATATTTGAAGGAATGAAGGCTTTTAAAATGGCAGATGGCAGGGTAAATATTTTCCGCGTTCAACGCCATTACCAGCGTTTATTGAAATCATTGGAACGCATGTGTATGCCTGCTTTGCCAGAAGAACTTTTTGTTTCTGGGTTGCACGCTATTGTGGAGACAGATGAGCAGTGGATACCGGAAAAAGAAGGATACTCATTGTATATCCGCCCGTTGGTTTTTGCTTCTGAATCCAAACTTGGCGTAAAAGTTTCTGATCAATACAAATTTGTCATTATGACGAGTCCGGTAGGTCCGTATTTCTCCAAACCTATCCGTGTAAAAGTTGAAGAACAATTCGTGCGCGCAGCAGAAGGCGGAACCGGTTTTGCAAAATGTGCCGGCAATTATGGTGGCGCATTTTATCCAACACAACTGGCACGTGAGCAGGGTTTCGATCAGGTATTATGGACCGATGCAAAGGAGCACAAATACATTGATGAATCAGGTGCTATGAACGTCATGTTTGTGATGGATGGAAAACTCGTAACACCTAAACTCACCAGTGCTATTCTGGATGGCGTCACACGCGATTCCATTGTAACGCTCGCCAAAGATATGGGCATTTCAGCGGAAGAACGGAAAGTTAGTCTCGATGACCTGATTGAAGGCTTCAAAAAGGGAACTGTGACCGAAGCTTTTGGTGCTGGTACAGCGGCTGTTGTCTCACAAATTGCGGTGATCAACATCCATGGTAAAGACTATGAATTGCCACTGGCAGGTCCGAATAGTTTCCAGCAGCGTGTTAAACAAAAATTGAGCAACCTGCGCATAGGCCTTGAGCCCGACAGCTATGGTTGGAATTACATCGTAAAATAAGTTATCCATTTGAAAGCATTTGTTTTCCGGGGAAGTCAGCATCCAACTACAATTGAGGATGTGGCTAAACCCAAGCCGGTCAGGGATCAGCTATTGATTAAGCTGAAGTATTGTGCACTCAATCATCGTGATCTCTGGATTTTAAACGAACAGAATAATGTTACAAACCCTGCAGGAATCATCCTTGGTTCCGATGGCTCAGGGGTTGTAGAAATGGTTGGTGAAGATGCGGATCCTTCGTGGATCGGTGCTGAGGTAATCATCAACCCAAGTCTTGAGTGGGGCGATAATCCTGTCGTAAACGGAAATTCTTTCAAGATTTTAGGCTTCCCTGATCATGGGACTTTTGCTGAGTACATTGTCATTGCAAAAAAATACGTTTTCGAAAAACCTGAAAATCTTACTTTGGAAGAATCAGCAGCGATCCCTCTTTCGGGATTGACAGCCTACCGCGCATTATTCTCTAAAGCACGACTTCGTGCAAAAGAAAAAGTGCTGATTGTTGGTGCGGGTGGAGCAGTTGCACAAATAGCGCTACAATATGCTTCAGCCTATCAGGCTCGCGTGTATGTTACTTCGGGATCGGATCAAAAAATTCAACAATCAAAATCGTTGGGAGCTGTTGAAGGTTACAACTACAAAGATCAGGAATGGGTGCAAAAAGCCTTGAAAGAAGCAGGCGGCTTTGATATTATAATAGATACCGCTGGCGGCCGTGATTTTCAAAAATTGATTGACCTCGCCTTGCCGGGAGGTCGCATCGTCAATTTTGGAAGAACTGCCGGCAATATCGGAGAGATCAACACACGGCAATTATACTCCAAGCAACTTTCAATCTTCGGAACAACGATGGGAACTCGTGACGAATTCTTATCGATGATTGATTTCTTTGAAAGTCGGAAGATAAAACCGGTGATTGATCAGGTTATGCCTTTTAGTAAGATTCATAACGCCATCAAACGGATGGAGAGCAGCGAGCAATTCGGAAAAATTGTTTTAAAGATTCAGGAATGAACCCAACTATCACATACAAAAGCAATGTGAAAATTTCAGCTGATCA
>DASTYM010000351.1:0-6338 GCA_035764995.1 Cyclobacteriaceae bacterium
TTTAGGTTTTCAACAAAAAGATTAAGTTTGTCTTTCAACCCTGTATGGTTATGATGAAAAGAAACAGACTCATCTTTTATTCGGTCTTCGGAGTCCTTCACCTTTTTATTTTTCTTTTCAGTATTTACATGGATAGCCAGAAGGATAACTTTGAGTTCCTGATCCATATGCAGGGAAGAATATGGATGCTCAAGTACTGTTCATTTATTTTGTTGATCCTTTTTGCTACAAATATCATCCTGCACTTTCGGGACAATAGAAGGAATATCCGCGAAAAAGCCCAGTTAACGCAAGAGCTCGATACACTGAAGGCCCGCCTGTTCGATTTACAGGAAGGCAAGAAATAATTAATTTTCCCCACGTCAGTTTTTTCTGATTTTTCAGAGAGACCTCCCCTGATTTTTTTGAGTTGGCGATTTTCTGTCGATCCCCCGACAGAGACCGATTTTTTGTTGATCTAAGTCTGATAAATTCTATGTTGTCAAAAACCTATGGCTGCGCTGTGTTCGGTGTGGATGCCCGGAAGATTACCGTTGAAGTAAACGTGGGGCAGGGAACAAAATTCTGGATGAGTGGATTGCCCGATAGTGCCGTCAAAGAAAGTGCACACCGGGTTGAATCAGCCGCTAAAAGTTTCGGATACTTTATGCCCCGTCAGAAAACTGTTGTGAACCTGGCGCCTGCAGATATTCGGAAAGAAGGGTCTGCTTACGACCTTCCCATCGCGTTGTGTGTGCTTCATGCATCGGGACAGATGCAAACTAAAAAATTGGAAGAGTACGTGATCATGGGGGAGCTGGCACTCGATGGAACGTTACGTCCGATCAAGGGCGTGTTGCCAATTGCCATTCAAACCCGCAGGGACGGGCTCAAAGGTTTTATCCTTCCGGCAGACAACGCACGTGAAGCTGCCATTGTTGACGACCTCGATATTATTCCTGTAAAAACATTGAAGGAGGCTGTCAATTTTTTAACCGACAAGGAAAAGATTGAACCGGTCAGGATTGACGTTAAAAAAGTTTTTGAAACACAGGTTAATTTCTATGACTCTGATTTTAAAGATGTACAAGGCCAGGAAAATATTAAACGGGCATTAGAGATTGCCGCTGCAGGGGGACACAATGTAATTATGATCGGACCACCCGGTGCAGGAAAGACCATGTTAGCCAAACGATTGCCCACCATTCTTCCTCCGCTATCTTTAAACGAAGCACTCGAGACAACCAAAATACACTCAGTAGCAGGAAAGATCGGGAGAGATGCAACACTCATTGCCACTCGTCCCTTTCGCGCACCGCATCATACCATATCTGATGTTGCGTTGGTAGGAGGAGGTGGTAATCCGCAGCCGGGAGAAATCTCATTGGCTAATAATGGAGTGTTGTTTTTGGATGAGCTTCCTGAGTTTAAGCGCACCGTGCTGGAAGTGATGCGACAACCGATGGAGGAGCGAAGAGTAACGATCTCGCGTGCAAAAGTTTCGATTGAGTTTCCGGCAAATTTCATGTTGGTGGCTAGTATGAACCCATGCCCATGTGGTTACTATAATCATCCTGAAAAGGAATGTGTATGTGGTCCGGGCGTAGTGCAACGCTACCTCAGCAAAGTAAGCGGACCACTGCTCGACAGAATTGATCTTCATGTAGAGGTTGTTCCTATAAGCTTCGATGAGATGACTGCCTCCAACCGAAAAATGGAGAGCAGTACTGAAATCCGTGAGCGGGTGGTAAAATCGAGAGAGCGCCAGACCGAACGATTTAAGGAGAAGGCCGATGTTTATTGTAATGCTATGATGCCCTCGAATATGGTGAAGCACATTTGTGATATCAATGATGCGGGAAGAACGCTCCTTAAAACTGCAATGGAGCGATTGGGTCTGTCGGCACGTGCGTATGACAGAATTTTGAAAGTCTCCCGAACCATTGCCGACCTCGCAGGAAGCGATGAGATTAAAACAGAGCATCTTGCAGAAGCTATTCAGTATAGAAGTTTGGATCGGGAAGGGTGGGCAGGGTGAGTAATGCATAAGAGACGCTTGCCGCCAAGTTCCAGGGTGGTGAAATTAGCCTGATTTGCCATTAATAAGCAGAATGCGATGTAGGACTTACTCCTATATTGACGTTTGTGGTCTAACTTTTAATCTTAAATTGGCCGACCCGAAATATAACTATGCTGGTCACCAAGTTTATGTACACTTCAATTCTGACCTTGCATATATTGACTGTACAAGGTCAAGTCCCTGTTTCCGTAGAACCAAAACCTTTCCAATTTGATGTGTATCCTGACAAGGTTGTCAAGTTTAATACAGGTCAGGTGAATAATCCATCTGCTTCAATAATGGCCACATATAATATCCCTCCTGCGGGTGCTTCATCAGAAGAACAAAGAAGATATGCAGAAAAAGATATAAGGAGGTATGACATGCAGATCGCCCAAAAACAGAAGCTAATAGATGATGCAAACGGTGCACTGGAAGCAGTGCACATTGATTATGAATTCCCTTTCAGTGACCTTCCTGAAAAGAACCTGTACTTTGATGCATTCAATTATTTGAAAAAGGTTTTGAATGGTGATGAACCAATAAATCTTGAGGCGGCAGTCTTTTTTGTGGAACACGCCTACAACCCTTCACTGAACTATAATGAATTCAGCAAACTGTTAGGTAATGGAGCTAATGTTATCGGTCTTAAAATGCAACAAGACAAGATTTCCCCCGATGACAACATTGGAAAGATAATGACAACGTTTCGATTCTTATCCGATACTCTTAAAGTCTATTCCAAGAGTACAGAAACAACTATTACAACATACCCAAAGACTTACGACTTTGAAGATTTTTGGGGACGCAAAGATTACAACAAGATGTTCGTATCAAAATTGATGAAGGAAGGTAGTGGGCAATGCCATTCATTACCATTGTATTTCCTTCTGTTGTGTGAAAGAATTAATGCAGATGCCAGTCTTGCGTTTGCCCCCAATCATTCCTTTATAAAATTCAAAGACAAACGGGGCAATTGGCACAATCTGGAACTTACAAATGCAATGCTAACAAGCGACCACTTTATGGTAGAGTCGGGATACATCAAAGCAGAAGCGATTCAGAACCGAATCTACCTTGAGGCGTTGACCAAGAAGCAGACAATTGTTCAATGTCTTAACGATTTAGCTTCGGGGTATATCAAGAAGTATGGATATGACTCATTTGTAAAGGCATGTACCGAACTTGCCATCGAAAATGATATGAACAGCCTATCGGCACATCAAATAAATGCAAACTATTATATGATGTTAGATAGCTACATTAAATATCAATATGAGAAAAAAGGAATAAGCAAAGAGGCATATCAGCAGGATGAAAAGGCAAAGTCAATATCTGATTCAGCTACAGGGGCAAATAAGTTTATCGAAAGACTTGGGTACACAGATATGCCACAAGATGTTTATGAGGCATGGTTAAAGTCTGCACAAACAGAAGCTAATAAACAGCAACACAAAAAAGAGGTTAAGGTTCTTGGCGGAATGATAGAGATAAAATGAAAAAGGTTGTTCTATACATATTGTTGATTGGTTCTATTAACTGTTTTGCTCAAGAACAGTATGATCTTGCTTTTTCTGAATTGAAAGGAATGCTGAATGACAGTCTATCTATTAGTTTTAAAAGGGCTGTATTCGTTACTGAAAATGCTTACTCTGATAATCAACTTAGTTATGAGGGATTTAACGAACACATTGGTTTACTAACAAGAAGTTGTTCATTGATTTCAAAGCAAATTGAACCCTTATATAACGGTCGAGATAAAGAGAATGTAAAGAAGTATGCAGCAGTATTCAAGCTAATGACAGATACTTTAAAATTCTACCAAAACGAAAAAGACTATTACAGTACGATTCCATATATGTATGACTTTGATGATTTTCTTGGTGATAAGGATTGGCGCAAAATGTTTGTTACAAAACTCCTAACAACTCATACTGGTAATTGCCATTCCTTGCCATTCTTATACAAAATACTTTGTAAGGAACTTGATGTTAAAGCTTACTTGGCAATGGCTCCAAATCATACTTATATTAAATTGTGGTGCGAAAAAATGGGATGGTACAATACAGAGTTAACCAGTGGATACTTTCCAATTGATGCTTGGATTATGGCATCTGGTTATGTTCATCTGAGTGCAGTGCAGAATCGTGTTTACATGGATACGCTTAGTGATAAACAATCAATAGCAGTATGCCTTATTGATTTGGCAAAGGGATATGAAAAAAAATACGGTGATAAGAGTAATTACAACTTTATTGCTATGTGTTGTAATCTTGCATTGAAATATTACCCGCAATATGTGAATGGACTGTTACTGAAAGCAGAAACCTACAAGAAGGTTTTTCAGAATGAAATGGTGAGACAGAAAGCTGAATACCCTTCTGATTTGTTCAGTAGTCCAGAGGGAAAGAGTTTTTTTGATAGTATGCAAAGTCAATATGTTTACATTCATCAGTTGGGCTATAGAAAAATGCCAGATGAAATGTATCTTAGCTGGCTAACTGAATTGAAGCGTGAAAGAGAAAAGTACGTTAATAAGAAAATACAGGACTTAAATTCATCCAAGTAATATGAGGAAATACGGTTCATTGTTTCTTTTAGTTATGGTTGCAATGATTGCAAATGCTCAACAACCATTTGAAGAATACGGTTACAAAGTGAAAGTTGGAACTCTGAGTAAGGGCAAGTATGTAGAGTTCTTCGATCAAGATTCGTTGGTCGAAATTGGTAGTGTTGTTTTAAATACAAACAGTGGTAAGATCGTGTACTTTGTTACTTACGACACAACTTATTCAGAAGCAACCCTTCAACCAGAAGTTATCAGCAGGTGGTTATCACCTGACCCCTTGGCTGGCGAACGCTATGACTACTCACCCTACAACTTCGTTAGAAATAACCCGATTATCTTTACTGATCCCACTGGTGCCTTAGATCAATATTATGGTATAGTCAACGGGACATTAACGTATTTAGGCGATGATGGACAAGGGGATAACATAAGATTGGTAGCAGAAGGTAGTGAAGATCAAGCAGCAGATATTTTGGATGGGATAGCACTTTCGAGTATGCACGGAAATGGAGCAAGTACGGAAGATCTTAACACATTAAGAAGTGGAGACATGAGTACGGTCGTAACTTTCAATGAGAGTAATATTCAATCAGAGTTTCAAGATGCCAGTGATAGAACCATTTCAAGTGGAATGGAAAATTCAGTTATAATTACACTTGAGCCATCGACCGCAACTGTTGACGCACAACCGGGGCCTACAGGAATAAATGATAAGATTAAGTTCTCATTTTCCCGTTTTGATGGAGGTGAAGGAAATTGGACTGATGGTGCTCACCTTGCTGTTGGTGCGGGTCATGGTCATCCTCTAACACAAGACCCAACCAAAGTTAATATTCCCGGTTATTCAATAGATGATTCTAATTCGTCAAAGGGCTTTCCATCTTACTCAATTGATTCTTATAATTCAACAGTAGGAGGTGCAGCTACAATTCATCAAGCTTCATTTGCTGGAAAGGCTGGAAGGTCTGGCACGAATCCTGTTGGTACAACACAGTCAACCAATAATATAGGAAGACGTTCATTTTTATCGGTAGCGAGAGGACGATAATTATAGCAAATGAAAATATATATAATAGTTTTTTTAATTTTTATTTCAACGGCTGCAGATGCTCAAGAAATAATTTACGAGTTTCCCAAGAGTGTTATTGATAAAGTGCAAGAACATATTTCACACTATAGTGACACCAGTAAATTTATTGCATTATTTCACGTTGAGGATGATGGCAAGTATTCATTGACTATTATGAAAGATGATTTCACAAAAGACCCAAACTTCAAGGACATCACTGATGTTTTAGTTAACAAAACGACTCGTTTTGTTAAGATCAACAATGTAAAGATGCCAATGATTACAGGCGAGGATTTTATCTTTGCTGACTTTGGAACAGTTTACTTTCCCGAAAGTAAAAGTGAAAAGAGACGAGTTGGTAAAAAACGCCCAATGTTTATCACAGAAGATTGGAGTATTACTTTTGACAAAACGGGAAGAATCTATACGAATTAAAGATTTTATATGTAAGGATATTTTTTTCCATAATAATCATAAATCATAGGTTCTCCGACCTTATACCAAGCCTTTAGACCTCGCTTATGTCTTTCATCCCTAATACCTCCGTCTTTACCAATACGATCTTCAAGGCACTCACATAACAGTTCTATCCAAGACTTCCCTATCTTTTCGATCAGTATCGGATTAATAGTTTCTTGACCATATTCAAGAATGGTTAAAGA
>DASTYM010000352.1:0-3835 GCA_035764995.1 Cyclobacteriaceae bacterium
CTGGAGGTCTTCTCATCAATGGCGGATGCGATACCTGCACTTAAAAAAATAAGACCGGATATCCTAAATAACAGAGTTAGAATTGAGAAGAATGGCTGGATTGGAAGGTCTCAGGCTGGAGGGTCTCAGTCAAATTCGACAATTAAGAAGCGGTGGTCCTCCATTGAGGCTAAAGGGCTGCAAGACAGTACTTTCGAAGAAATCCTACTTCTCCGCCTTCATTCCGGGAAACCGAAATAGTTCGACTCCTGGCGAAGGGAGATATAAATTCCCAAATAGCTTCCTCGTTGCAAATTTCTTTCGAAACGTCTAAATTGGATTTTCACCTTTTATCACATTTTTAAACCTAAACCTAAATTTTTAAAAACCTATGAGAAAAATTTTATTGTTAGTGTTCGCTACTGTGATCACTTGGGCGTCATACGCTCAAAGTGTAACAGTGACCGGCAGGGTAATCTCAGCTGATGATGGCTCTGCATTACCCGGTGTAAACGTATTGTTGAAAGGTACTGCCAATGGTACCTCCACAGACGCTGATGGGAAGTATTCACTTTCTGTTCCGGCATCTGGAGCCGTATTGATTTTTTCCTTTATCGGATTAAGAACCCAGGAAATAGAAGTTAGTGGCAGGACCACGATCGATATTTCATTGGCGCTTGATGCGACAGAACTTACCGAAGTTGTTGTAACAGCTTTGGGAGAGAAGAGAGAGAAGAAGGCCTTAGGTTATGCTGTGCAGGAAGTTAATGGTGAAAAATTAACTTTTGCCAAATCGTTGGATTTGAACTCATCATTGGCAGGAAAAGTTGCCGGTGTCCAGTTAACTGGTTCTCCAAGCTCCTCATTCGACAATGCTAATATAATTATCAGGGGGATTAACACGCTTTCACCAACCGTTAGCGGGTCAACGGGAACCCCTGGAACTTCCGGCCCGGGTGCTAACACTTTTGGAAACACAGGAAGCAACCCACTTTATGTGGTTGACGGAACACCTTCAGATCCTCAAAATATTATCATGGATAATGTTGAGAGCATTTCTGTACTTAAAGGAGCATCAGCTACCGCGCTTTATGGAAATCGCGCGTCAAATGGTGTGGTTGTAATTACTACAAAACGTGGTACTAGAAACAACAAACCCACGGTAGAATTAAATATGGGTGTTGCTTTTGAGAAACTATACGTAATGCCAGAATATCAAAATGAATATGCCGGTGGATATTCGTCTTCTTATAATAGCATTAACTCGTTAGGTGCAGGTTATTTGGATGCAGAAGGCTTCTACATATTTAACTATGATCCATCCATCCATCCTGCGTCATGGGCATCATTTGATGGACAGAGAATGCTGGAGTACGGAGCAGACGAAAGCTGGGGTCCTAAAATGAATGGTCAGGAGTACCGACCTTATTACTCCTGGTATGCTGGAGATGAATTCGGAGCAACAACTGCGTTAGTACCACGTCCGGATAATGTTAAGAACTTTTTTGAGACAGGCGTTAACTTAAATAATACAATTTCAGTTAGCGGTGGCAGTGAAAAAACGGAGTACCGCCTAACATACGCTAATCAACAGCGTAGCTTAACTACCCCAAATTCCAAACGTGATCAAAATCAAATTGGCATGACGGGTTCTCACGATATTAGTGATCGATTAAGAGTATCAACTGATTTAATGTTCACGCACACTTATACAAAAGGGAAGCCTGTTGAAGGTTACAGGAATGATGGTTTAAATGTGGCTCAAAATTTTAACCAATGGTTTCAGCGTCAATTAGATCTTGACCGATTGAAAGACTACAGAACTCCTGAGGGTAATCTTATGTCCTGGAACATTGGTGATCCGAATGGTTCTGGAGATTTAGAGTCCATCCAAACACCGCAATACTGGGATAGTCCATACTTTGTTGTAAACGAAAATTATAGTACTGAGACCAGAAACAGGTTGTCTGGAAACATTGGTATAAATTATGAGATCAATGATATATTTGGCATCTCTGGTTACGCAAGGTTGAATACAACAAATGCCAGCGGTGATTTTAGAATTGCAACCGGTGGATTACAGCAGGATGATTACTCACTGTATCAACTTTATGATACTGAAGAAAACTATGAGTTAAACTTCAATTTTAAGAAATCGTTCAATGATTTATCACTAACCGGCTTTGTTGGAACGAATATCAGAAAGAACGATGGACAGTACCTGTACAACAGTACTGAAGGCGGACTGTCAGCTCCAAACTATTTCGATATAGCAGCCTCCATTGCCAGACCGACTACATCGCGTACAATAAATAAAAAGGAGGTGCGAAGTGTGTATGGCAAGGTTTCGTTAGGTTATAAATCATACTTGTACCTGGACGCAACCTTACGTAACGATTGGTCTTCCGCTCTTCCTGAAGCGGATAATTCATATCTCTATCCTTCCATCTCCACAAGTTTTGTCTTTTCAGAACTATTGAATCTTTCAAAAAGTGGCCCGCTTTCTTTTGGTAAGGTTAGAGCATCGTATGCCCAGGTTGGTTCGGATCTAGGATTTAACCAGGTTCAAACATCTATTGATAATGGAAGTTTATATAATGGTCAACCATCGGTGGCTATAGGCAACCAGTACAGAACCGGAGCAGTGAAACCCGCCCTGAGCAAATCTTGGGAAGTAGGAACAGAGCTTAAATTCTTTAATTTGGTTGGTGTTGACTTCGCCTACTATGAAGACAATAACGTGAATCAAATTCTTAGCCTGGATGTATCATCCACCTCTGGCTTTTCATCTGCACAAGTTAATGCAGGAAACATTCAACGAAAAGGCTGGGAGTTGAGCGTGTCTGGAACTCCTGTAAAAAATAACAACTTTTCATGGGATATAACGGTTAACCTTGCACATAATACTTCTTATGTGAAGGAATTGGCCGAAGGCTTAAGCACCTATGTGTATGCAACAAGTGGTACCGACATTCGGGTTGAGGCTAATGAGGGAGAAAAGTGGGGTAACATTTATGGTAGAAAGTGGAATACGAATGCTGATGGCTTGCCAATCTTCTCATCAACCAATGGAACAATAGGTTATTCGACCAATAATCTTATTGGAAATATTCAACCCAATCTTACCGGTGGATTATACAACACACTTAGTTACAAGAACTTCGATTTATCATTTTCCATTGATTTTCAGGACGGAGGGCTTTTCTATGGCTTAACTAAATTATACAATGTTGGAGCGGGTCTTTCAAAGGCCACAACTGGAGTAAATGATTTAGGTAATGATATCCGTGATTTCCCTGCGGCTGGTGGCGGTGTTAGAATAGACGGAGTTTATGGAGCAGGAGAAACACCATTGACAGTCTATGTTCCTGCGAGAAGGTATTTTTATACCAATTTGCAGCGAGATAGCCGTAACTTTATTTTGGACGCATCCTATGTGAAATTGCGTGAAGTTCGCTTTGGCTATACAATTCCGTCATCACTTACTTCGAAGCTTGGCATCTCGAAAGCCAATGTTGGCATTCTGATAAACAATGCATGGTTGATTGCTGCACCAGCTAAGGAATGGGGAATTGATCCATCAGAGATTGAAAACTATTGGTACGAAGGAGGTCAGTTATCTTCTTCACGCACAATAGGATTTAATATTAAACTAACTTTTTAGGAGGTAATTCAATCATTTAATTAAAGTACAATGAAAATGAAAACAAGATATATTTTAATATTAGCCTTGTTCATGGGGGCTTGTGACCCAGGGGATTTCGGTGATTTGAATGTGGATCCAACCAAAGTATCGGTTGCCAATACAAGGGCACTTTTAACAAATTCGTTACAGTCGTTTCCTGGAACAACGTTT
>DASTYM010000353.1:0-4100 GCA_035764995.1 Cyclobacteriaceae bacterium
AAATTGGTGAAAAAGCTACCCCATTTCGACCTGCTTGAACAGGAGAAACTTCTCAAAATGCACGTGCTCGAGTATTTCGAAAAAGAGCACGACTGGACCTTCGATCCGAACGTTCAGGAAAATGGTCAATGACTCCGTCCTTCACTTTTTCCTTTGTTGAAATTTGATTTAGCCTGTATCTTTAGACAAAGCGTATTCGTTTTCTACATATAACTGTTGAGCTCAATGGGAGACGGCATCGAGAGGATTCAGGAAAAGTTATACACTTTCAAACGAAAGTACTACCTCAACTTGTTGGTGCGAGGACTTTTGCTCACGCTTTCTATTCTCTTTTTTTATTTTCTGATCGCAGCGCTGCTTGAGTATGCTATCTGGTTTGGCCCCTGGATGCGGTTCATTATTTTTCTTTCGTTTCTTATTACTGCTGCCTATTGTGTTTACCGATTCCTTCGAAACCCGCTTTCATTCTGGATTTCCAAAAAGGGAATTAACGATGAACAAAGTGCACGGTTGATCGGAGATTCAATTCCTACTATAAAAGACAGACTCGTTAATATTATCCAGCTTTCGGGAACGCGTGATTCGGGTTTGGCCTATGCCAGCATCCGTCAAAAATCCAAAGAATTTGAGCCGGTCCCTTTTGAATCGGCTGTCCAGCTTGAACAAAACAGAAAATACCTGAAATACCTGGCAATCCCGGTGGGCATTATTTTGGTGCTCATGGTTCTTAACCAGGGGATTATTACCCAGAGTACCAATCGCATTGTAAATTTTAACCAGGAGTTTTCGCCTCAAGCTCCGTTCGAATTTAAAATTCAAAATCAATCCCTGACTGGTTTCTTTTATGAGGATTTTACGCTCACGGTAGCGCTGGAAGGTTCTGCAATTCCTGATGCGGCTTATCTTGTTATGGGTTCTCAAAATCTGAAGATGGAGAATTTTGGCAACGGAACATTCCAGTATGTTTTTGAAAAAATTCAACAAACGAAAAATTTTCAGATACAGGCTGCCGGGTATTACTCTTCCGGCTATGAAATTTTAGTAGTCAACCGACCTGAGCTCACAGCGTTTACAATTGACCTTCAGTATCCAAAATATCTTCAACGCAAAAATGAGCAACTCAAAAATGCGGGCAATCTGGAGATCCCGGAGGGCACTGTTATTACCTGGAAACTCAATACATCAAATGCGAATGAGGCATCGATTATGTTCGCTTCTGACAGCGCTGGAAACGACCTGCAATCTATTGATAATCAGGTATTTACATTTAAAAAGGCTTTTAAAAACCCAGACCAATATGAGGTGTTTTTAAACAATGAAACAAGTCAAAATAAAGAGCGCATTGCTTACGCAATTGACGTGATCAAAGATCAGTTTCCTCAATTGACCGTCACAAATTTTAAAGACTCGGTTCTCTACAAGAGAATCATTTTGGGTGGCGTCACCAGTGATGATTATGGAATCACACAACTCAATCTTGAGTTTCACGTGAAAGATGATCAGCAAAAAATAATCACAAAAAAGTCTGTGAGTATTCCGGTCAATCAGAACCAGGCACAACAAAGTTTCTTTTACAACTGGAGCCTGGACACGTTCAACTTAAAGCCCGGCCAGCAGCTAGAATATTTCTTACAAGTATGGGACAATGATGGAGTGAACGGAAGGAAGTCGACACGCTCAGCTAACTACACTTTTTTTATTCCGGATAAAGATCAATTAGTCACTGATATCTCACGTTCTCAATCGCAGACAGAAAATAAAATTCAGGAAAGCGTAACGAAAGCTCAGGAATTGAAAGATCAAATTGAGGATGTTAACCAAAAGCTAAAAGGAAAGCAATCGCTCGACTGGCAGGATAAGAAGAAGCTGGAAAATATTCTTGATCAAAAGAAAAGCCTCGATCAAATGATTGAGCAGCTGAAAGAGCAAAACAAATTATTAGAGCAGAAGAAAGATGCCTTCACCGAACAAGATGAGCGCATACGTGAAAAAGCCGAGCAGATCAAAAAGTTAATGGATGAATTGCTGGATGAGGAAACGAAAAAACTTTTAGAAGAACTCGAGCGTCTGCTAAAAGAAAATGCCAACACCCAGGATATTCAAAAGTTGATGGATAAGCTCAACCAGAATTCTGACAATGTAGAAAAGGAGCTGGAGCGAACCCTCGAGCTTTTCAAGCAACTTCAATTCGATTACAAATTAGACCAGGCCATCCAGGAGATAAAAGATCAGAAAGACCAGCAGCAATCTTTAATGGAAAAAACCCAGGAGCTTGAAAAAGCCACTGATACCAAAAGCAAGGAAAGTAAGGAAAATAAGGACCAGGAAGGGTCAGAGAAAAATCAGGAGAAAGCCCAGGAGTTAGCCAAGGAACAAAAGGAACTCAATGAAGATTTCAAAAAATTTGAAGAAAAGGTAGAGGAGCTTCAAAAATTGGGAGAGGAGCTTAATCAGGAAGAAGGCCTGCCAGAAAACGAACAAACTGAAGAAATTGATCAGGCACAACAGGAGAGCGAAGAGAAATTAAATCAAAATAGTCCGTCCAAATCTAAAGGCGCACAGCAAAAGGCTGTTCAGAAAATGCAGAAAATGCAGCAGCAGATGGAGGGTATGCAAAGTTCGATGTCAATGGAGACTGACATGCAGAACATTGAATCATTGCGACAGATTATTCACGGTTTAATTAAGATCTCATTTGACCAGGAAAATCTTATTAAGAGCTTCCGTGAATTAGAGCAAAATGATCCGCGCTTTAACGGTTTGGCGCAGCAGCAGCTTAAGCTAAAAGATGATGTTAAAGTGCTGGAAGACAGCTTATTAGCTCTAAGTAAGCGCGATGCTATGATGGGCTCTTTTGTGACAAGAGAAATCACAGAGCTGAATACAAGAATCGATAAAGCAGTAGAGGCTAATCGTGATCGGAGGAGACAGCAAGCTCAAACCGAAATGCAGTTCAGCATGACTTCCATTAATAATCTCGCGTTGATGCTGGATAGTCATTATGATATGCTCATGCAGATGATGGCGAATGCAAGACCATCAATGAAAAAGGGAAAGCAAAAAGGAAAAGAAAAAAGCCTGAGCGAAATGCAGCAACAACTCAATGAACGGATTGAGCAATTAAAAGGTAGCGGAAAAAGTGGAAGGCAAATGTCAGAAGAGTTGGCAGAGATGGCAGCGGAACAAGAGCGGATAAGAAGAGCACTGCAGGAGATGGAAGAAAAGATGAAACAAAATGGTGGCAAACTTCCTGGTGATATTCCGGGTAAAATGGAAGAGACCGAAACTGAATTAGTGAATAAGCAACTTACTGATCAACTCATACAGCGGCAGCGTGAAATTTTAACCCGCTTGCTTGAATCTGAGAAATCGATGCGAGAACAAAACCTTGATGAAGAAAGAAAAGGAGAGGCCGCAAAGGATTATGAAAAAGAAATTCCTGCTGCGGTTGAAGAATATTTACGCTTAAAGGAAAAAGAAGTAGAATTGCTGAAAACTGTGCCACCAAAACTTTACCCCTATTACAAGAAAGAAGTAGGTGAATATTTTAAGCGAATTAAAAACTAAACGAACTAACCAGACTATTTTCATGAATACGATCAGCATCCAGATTCCTTCTATTATTGAAAATATTAGGATGATTGAGAGTTTCATTGATAATGCAAAAGAGAAGTTTCATTTGGATGACGACCTTTATGGTAATATCATGATTGCCGTTACGGAAGCAGTGAACAATGCGATCAAGCACGGGAACTCAAGTAATTCTGCTAAGAATGTTTTTCTCAGCCTTACCCTGAATGACAATCTTCTCAAGTTTATCGTGAAGGATGAAGGAGTGGGATTCGATCACAATAATCTCCCTGATCCAACAGCCCCTGAAAATCTGGAAAAGCCAGGAGGTCGAGGCATATTCCTAATGAAACACTTATCGGATGAGGTAGAGTTTACTGAAAATGGTAAAACTGTAGAATTGAGTTTCTATATGAACTCATAATGCCAGCCATTAATTTCTTCTCAGAGCAAATTCGCTTCAAGCTCTCTAACCCCAAGAAGACTGCCTCTTGGATTAAAACCACAAACAAAAAGGAGTGATGCCGGTT
>DASTYM010000354.1:0-11511 GCA_035764995.1 Cyclobacteriaceae bacterium
CTCCAACATTGGGAAGGGCCGTCTTCACGTACGTAAGCAACCCGACAATACACACTAAGAAAAACAGAAAGACGATCAGGAGGATTTTGAGGAACTTTTTCATGGGGATAGTAGGTTAGGTTTGGTTATTCTAAAATAACTAAAAATGTCCGAACTGTGATTAGCCTGATTGCATTGATGTACATGATAAATCACTCCCACTAACTTTCGGAGGAGACTCCCGGGCGCGAGCGGTCCCTTTAGGGAAAAAGGGTGAGCGCGGGAATTCATTAACAAAACTCTTTTGCGGCTTTGCGCCTTTGCGTGAGATAATCGCACGCAAATAAATCTCACGCAAAGACGCAAAGAATAAGCCGCTACTTAACGAGCTTCTTATACTTGATCCGGTGTGGTTGATCGTCACCCAATCGTTTTTTCTTGTTCTCTTCGTACTCGCTAAATGTTCCTTCAAACCAGAATACTTGCGAGTCGCCTTCAAAGGCAAGAATGTGCGTACACACGCGGTCGAGGAACCAACGATCGTGTGAGATGATGACAGCACAACCAGCGAAGTTTTCCAAACCCTCTTCCAGTGCGCGAAGTGTGTTCACATCCAAATCGTTGGTAGGTTCATCCAACAACAATAAATTACCACCTTGTTTCAACGCAATAGCGAGGTGCGCGCGGTTTCTCATACCACCTGAAAGTTCTTTAACCTTCTTTTGCTGATCCGTTCCGCTGAAGTTAAACTTGCTCACATAAGCACGTGAGTTCATTTCTTTTCCACCGATCATGATGAGTTCATTTCCTCCCGTAATCGCCTGCCATACCGAATCTTCTGGTTTTAAATCATCATGCTCCTGATCAACATAAGCGATCTGAACGGTTTCCCCAACTGAGAATGTTCCAGCATCAGGTTTCTCTTTCCCAGTGATCATTTTGAACAAGGTGGTCTTACCGGCACCGTTCGGTCCGATGATTCCAACAATGCCTGCAGGTGGCAACATGAAACTCAGGTTCTCATAGAGAAGCTTGTCGCCATAACCTTTAGCAACGCCATTTGCTTCAATTACTTTATTTCCAAGACGCGGACCTGGGGGGATATATAACTCCAGTTTTTCTTCTTTCTCCTTGCCTTCCTGTCCTAATAATTTTTCGTACGCGCTCAAACGAGCTTTTCCTTTGGCGTGTCTTCCTTTCGGATTCATGCGCACCCATTCCAATTCGCGCTCCAATGCCTTCTGTCTCTTTGATTCTGTTTTCTCTTCCTGGATTAAACGCTTTTGTTTTTGATCAAGCCACGATGAATAATTTCCTTTCCACGGAATTCCTTCCCCGCGATCAAGTTCCAGAATCCAACCTGCAACATTATCGAGGAAGTAGCGATCGTGTGTCACGGCAATGACAGTTCCTTTGTATTGTTTTAAATGTTGTTCCAGCCAATCAACCGACTCAGCATCGAGGTGGTTGGTGGGTTCATCAAGCAACAACACATCAGGTTCCTGAAGAAGGAGTCGGCAAAGCGCTACACGTCTTTTCTCTCCACCCGATAAGTATTCAATTTTAGCATCTGAAGGAGGGCACCGCAGTGCATCCATGGCACGCTCTAATTTGTTATCCAATTCCCACGCATTGACTGCATCCAATTTCTCCTGGATTTCACCTTGCTTGGCAATGAGCTTATCCATGGCGTCTGGATTTTCCATCACGGCCGGATCAGCAAATTTTTCGTTAATGGCTTCAAACTCCTTGAGCAGGGCAATCACCTCACCAACCCCTTCTTCGACAATTTCTTTTACCGTTTTGGTTTTATCGAGTTGTGGCTCCTGCTCCAGCAGTCCAACTGTAAAGCTGAGGTCAGATACGACCTCACCCTGAAACTCTTTATCAATGCCTGCAATGATGCGCAGCAGGGAAGATTTCCCTGATCCGTTTAGTCCCAGAACCCCGATTTTGGCTCCGTAGAAGAAGGAGAGATAGATGTTTTTAAGTACCTGTTTGCTTGGCGGATAGATCTTATTGACCCCCGTCATCGAGAAAATAATCTTTTCGTCAGCCATGTTTTCTTATTCGAATAAGGGGCAAATATGGGTTTTTTTGGTCTATAGTCCATGTTCACAGACTATTGTCTGACGGTTACTTTTTTTAATTCTTGCCTATGGACTGTCGACCCTGCCTGCCGGCTAGGCAGGTATTGACTATAAATGAATTAATTCTATTTTTGCGGGAAATTTATCAGGCGTAAGATTTATGTATTGGACACTTGAACTTGCCTCATATTTGGAAGACGCGCCATGGCCGGCAACCAAAGATGAACTTATCGATTACTCGATCCGATCTGGTGCTCCCCTGGAAGTGGTGGAGAATTTACAAGAACTTGAGGATGATGGACAGCCATACGAGAGCATTGAAGAGATCTGGCCAGACTATCCAACGAAAGAAGACTTCTTCTTTAATGAAGACGAGTATTAGACTTTAGACACAAGACGTAAGACTTAAGAATAGGGAGCCCTGAATAATCGGGGCTTTTTTTATTTTAGTCCTTTTGAACTATCAATCTCCATTTTCAATTTCGAATTGAGAAGTGCTTCTGCAACAATCAAATCCTCCTGTGTCGTTATTTTGATGTTCCCGTAACTTCCTTCAAAAAGAGAAATGGTATGACCCGAACGTTCAGCAACACTCGCATCATCGGTGAGACTTGGATCATCTTTTATTTGATAGGCTTTTTTGATCAAGTTTATTTCAAATGTTTGCGGAGTTTGAATCAATCTGAAACGTGACCGATCCATCGCTTTGGTATTATCCTGATCCGTCATGCGGATTGATTCTTTCAACCGAACTGCAGCCACAGCAGATTGATGCACTGCAGCCAATCGATACGAAGCTCCAATGATATCTTCACTCACTAAGGGCCGAACGCCATCATGAATCGCCACCAATCCATCACCTTCAATTTTTTCCAAACCGTTTTTCACTGATTGAAAGCGTGTATCACCGCCTTTTTGCAGGATTAATTTTTTTGTAAAGCCGTGTTTCTTACAAAGCGCTGCCCACGTTTCAAAATCGTCTTCGGGAAGTACAAGAATGATGTTGACATTTTCTGAGTAGCGTAAAAAGGCATTGACAGTATGCATAAGAATAGGCAATCCATTCAACTCCAGGAATTGTTTTGGAAGTTTGCTTTTAATTCGGGTGCCTTTGCCACCCGCTACAATAAGAGCATATTCTTGAGAATGCATACTTTTGCTAAAATACGAGTTCCATGGTTATCGGCAGGTTCCTGATTCTCTTTTTTAACGTAGCAGTTGTTACTATTTCCTGGTCTATCCGGTAGCCGTTTCGCTGTTCATTTATCTGATCCGGCAACAAAGTCCTGAGTCTTGAGCATTAGTCCATAGTATTTAGTCTTTAGTAACTCATGGTTAGTCCTACTTTGTTATTCCATGCTTGTCTTTTTTTCTCAGATTAACGTTTCGTCCCTACGGGACTTTCGATTAATTTTTTGATCACCGGCTACCGATATTTTATCCCTAGCGGGATTTAATGCCAACGGCTGGATTTATTAATCCCGGCAGGGATTTAACACTGGTAGAATACGGCCAAAAATAAACTCAAGTCCCATAGGGACGCGATTGCCTAACTAACGACTAACGACTAAGGACTAAGGACTAGATAATGAGCATCGCATCGCCATAAGTAAGAAACTTGTATTTCTCCTTTTTGGCAACCTTGTAAGCCTCCATTGTTAAGTCAAACCCTCCGAACGCTGCAGCCATCATCAATAAAGTTGACTCAGGCATGTGGAAGTTGGTGATCATCGCGTTGCAGATCTTAAAGTCGTAAGGAGGGAAGATGAACTTATCTGTCCACCCGTCTTTTTCCTTTAAGCGATTACCTGCTGAAACTGCTGACTCAAGTGAACGCATCGCTGTTGTGCCGATAGCACACACACGGTTCTTATTGTCAAGCGCTTTATTTACTTTATTAACTACTTCACTACCAACCACGAAATTTTCAGAATCCATTTTATGTTTGGTCAGATCTTCCACGTCAACCTGGCGGAACGTTCCTAAACCAATATGAAGTGTAATAAAGGCCATGTCAACGCCCTTAATCTGCAGGCGCTTCATTAATTGCCTTGTGAAGTGCAACCCAGCTGTTGGGGCAGAAACAGCACCCTTGTTTTTAGCGTAGATGGTTTGAAATCTGTCTTTATCCTCCGGCTCAATTTTTCTTTTGATGTATTTCGGAAGTGGAGTTTCTCCCAATGTTTCAATTACTTTATTGAAAGCTTCAGCATCGCCATCAAAAAGGAAACGAATGGTTCTTCCTCGTGAAGTGGTATTGTCAATGACTTCTGCTACGAGGTCACCGTTGCCAAAGTATAATTTGTTACCAACACGAATTTTACGGGCGGGGTCAACTAACACATCCCACAAATGCATTTCGGCATTTAGCTCGCGCAGCAGGAAAACTTCAATTTTAGCGCCTGTTTTCTCTTTCCGACCGTACAATCTGGCGGGGAACACCATCGTGTCATTTCCAACCAGCACATCACCTTCTCCGAAATAGTTAACAATGTCTTTAAAGATTTTGTGTTCAATCTTACCGGTGTCCTTATGAACCACCATTAAACGCGCTTCATCACGGTTTTCGGCTGGTCGTAAGGCGATAAGATTGTTGGGGAGGTCGAACTTAAACTCAGATAGCTTCATATTTTAAATGCAGAGTATGCCCAATGAACGATTAATTTTTTTAAGGCTGCAAAAATAAGCCAATAGTTGGGATTTAGGAAGCCAGGGCACATTTTTCATGCCTGTAACAAATAACCCTGCTTTTGAGTCTAAAATCCGTAATTCAGGGGACAAACATCCGACTAACCATATACTTTTAACTGCGTATAACCACCTAATGCACACAATCAGGCAAATTTTTGAAAGTTTTCGGTTTGCGGCCGGGGCCCTCAAATCGAACTTATTGAGAACCATCCTTTCCTTACTGGGGGTAACCATCGGAATTTTTGCCATCATTTCGGTTCTCACGATTGTCGATTCGCTTGAAAAAAACATCAAGGACAGCCTTAATTTTTTGGGCAGCAGCGTGATTTACGTTGAGAAATGGCCCTTTATTGTGGAGGGTGAATGGAAGTGGTGGGAGTACATGAAAAGACCCCAGACTTCTTATAATGAATACCGCTTTTTGAAAACTAACCTGAAGCACCAGAACGGAATGGCAATTTTTGCCCGTAAAGGGAATCAGTTGATTAAGCGGAATAGCAATAGTATCGGACAAGTATTATTGATAGGTGGAAGTGAAGGGTACGACCAGATTTTTGATGTGAATATTGATGGAGGCCGCTACTTTATTCCCGAAGAGCTTGAAGGCGGAAGAAGTGTTGCGATCATTGGATATGAAGTTGCGAATGCGTTATTCCCAAATGGCGAGAATGCAGTTGGCCAGTCCATAAAAATAAAAGGCTTGAAGTATAAGGTTATTGGTGTTGCGAAGCGAGAAGGACAGAGTTTCATGGGATTCACCAGCATGGATTTCAATGTGATTATTCCCTACAATAATTTCAGAAGACTTTATCAGACTGGTACGGGCGTATACAATGAGACCGGTTCACGGATTGGAATAAAAGGTTATAACTATGATGTTGGTCTTGTTGAACTTGAAAATGAAGTTCGTGGCATCATGAGAACAAAGCGAGGACTTCGGCCTACCGATAAAGACAATTTTGTGATGAACCGCCCCGAAGCAATTGCCAATGCGATTAGTGGTGTGTTTGATGTGGTGGGCTTAGCAGGCTGGGTGATCGGGGGTTTCTCCATGTTGGTAGGAGGTTTTGGAATTGCCAACATCATGTTTGTTTCCGTGAAGGAACGTACCAGTATTATCGGATTGCAAAAATCATTGGGAGCCAAAAACTACTTCATACTTTTTCAGTTTTTGTTCGAAGCCATTTTCTTAAGTCTGATCGGAGGGCTGGGCGGATTGTTTTTTGTATACCTGATAACGTTTATTCCAATGGGCGATTTGGTTGTCACGCTGACCATTGAAAATATTGTACTCGGCTTGGTCGTTTCAAGCGTAATAGGGTTGGTATCAGGAATAATTCCTGCTGCCATGGCTGCACGACTTGATCCGGTTGTGGCCATCAGGGCAACCTAAAATCTCCTCATGATCAATCGTTATATTTAAGCTCGATTTTAGATCATGTATACCCTCAGACAAATTTTTGAAAGTTTTCGATTTGCAGGCCGTGCCCTTAAATCAAACCTGCTGCGAACCATCTTATCGTTGCTGGGTGTGACGATTGGTATTTTTGCCATCATCACTGTGCTCACCCTGGTTGACTCGTTAGAAAAAAACATAAAAGATAGTCTGAATTTTATTGGAACCAGTGTCATTTATGTTGAGAAATGGCCGTGGCTCGCTGATAATGACGGCCAATACAAATGGTGGGAATTCTTACGCAGGCCCACACCTTCCTATGCCGAGTATAAACTCATGAAGGAAAACCTGAAACATTGCAGCAACATTGCCATTGCGGCAGATCGGGGTAATATGATCATCAAGCGCAATAGCAGTAGCGTGGGTCAGGTTCGTGTGGTAGGCGGAAGTGAAGGTTATGATAAAATCTTTGAGGTAAACGTTGAGAAAGGCCGATACCTTACCATGGATGAAATTAGCAGTGGAAGAAATGTAGCCGTTATCGGATTTGAAGTAGCCAATGCATTGTTTCCTAATGAAGATCCACTCGGAAAACCTATCAAAGTCAAAAACAGGCGCTACAATGTTGTGGGTATCGTCAAGAAAGAAGGGGCCAGTTTTTTAGGAAATACTTCAAATGACTATACTGTTATCATGCCTTATGGCGCTTTCCGAAAACTATATCAAACCGGTACGGGACGTTGGAATGAACTGGAATCGTTTATCGGTGTAAAAGGCTACGACAGCGATATCGGACTGGTGGAACTTGAAAACGAAGTGAAGGGATTGCTGCGTGGCAAGCGTGGCGTGCGCCCTAAAGAAAAAGACAACTTCGCGATGAACAGGCCAGAAGCATTTATGAATATGATTAGTGGAGTGTTTGACGTTGTTGGTTTGGCCGGTTGGGTAATTGGGGGATTCTCCATGCTGGTGGGCGGCTTTGGAATTGCCAACATCATGTTTGTATCCGTGAAAGAACGAACCAGCATCATCGGCTTGCAGAAATCGCTGGGCGCCAAAAATTATTTCATCCTGTTCCAGTTTTTATTTGAAGCCATCTTTCTGAGTTTGATTGGTGGATTGGTCGGGTTATTTCTCGTTTACCTCATCACCTTTATCCCATTAGGAAGTCTGGTGGTCACGCTTTCTGTAAAAAATATTGTGCTAGGCCTGACAGTATCCAGTATTATCGGACTGGTTTCAGGAATTATTCCTGCTGCATTGGCTGCGAGAATGGATCCTGTGGCTGCGATTAGGGCGAATTAAAATAGTAATCGGTAATCAGTAGTCGGTATTCGGTTGACCGTTTACTGACTACTGACCACCGAATACCGACCACCGAATTAAGCTTTCTCCTTCTCCTCAATCAACTTCTTCGCTCCTTCAAGCACTTTCTTTCCTTCAGGATTGGCGATTGATTCTTTGATCCTCTTTTCCAGTTCTTCCATCAGCTCTGGGTTATCTTCAATGAGTTGTTTTACGGCATCGCGCCCCTGGCCAAGTTTATTTCCGTTGTACGAGAACCATGAGCCTGATTTTTGAATCACATTCAGTTCAACGCCCAGGTCAACGATCTCGCCTGATTTTGAAATACCTCTTCCGTACATGATGTCGAACTCGACTACTTTAAATGGAGGTGCTACTTTGTTCTTCACCACCTTCACTTTCACGCGGTTTCCGGTAATGTCATCGGCAGCTTCTTTGATTTGCCCGATTCTGCGGATGTCTAATCGCACCGATGCGTAGAATTTCAAGGCGTTACCACCCGTTGTTGTTTCGGGGTTACCGAACATCACACCGATTTTTTCGCGCAACTGGTTAATGAAAATACAAGAGCATCCGGTCTTGCTGATTGTTCCGGTCAGTTTTCTCAAAGCTTGCGACATCAATCGAGCATGGAGACCCATTTTGCTGTCACCCATCTCACCTTCGAGTTCGCTTTTTGGAACAAGGGCTGCCACTGAGTCAATCACAATGATATCAATTGCGCCTGAGCGAATCAGGTGATCAGCAATTTCCAATGCCTGTTCACCATTATCAGGTTGAGAGATCAACAAGTTCTCGGTGTCAATACCAAGTTTTTCTGCGTATGTCTTATCGAAAGCATGTTCTGCGTCAATGAATGCCGCCAAGCCACCTCTGCGTTGCGCTTCCGCAATCATGTGCATGGTTAATGTTGTTTTACCAGATGATTCCGGGCCATAAATTTCGGTGATCCTTCCACGAGGAATTCCGCCTACACCTAGTGCGATGTCTAATCCGAGTGATCCCGTAGAGATAGCGGAAACATCCGATACAACCTCATCGCTTAATTTCATTACGGTTCCTTTTCCGTATGTCTTCTCCAATTTATCGATGGTTAGTTGGAGAGCTTTTAATTTTTCTTTCGCGTCACTCATGATATTTGTAGTTGTTGTAGTTACTCGTTTAAAAACATAATCAAATGTACGGGATCGGTGAGCAGCAAAAAAGGGTTTGGGGAAAGTGTGACACATATTGTCAGTATCATTGTAGGGCATAACGGGAAGGCCTATATTGCACGCTGGTATATGAAAAAGTCCTTATTCATTCTGTTTTTAACGATCTCATCGAGTGTCATGGCGCAGCTCAACAACCGCCCTTTCGAGCAGCGGATGGCTGTGCCTGAAGCTGATTCCGGCAAACTGTTCCTTGGGGTTAACCTGCTCGGTTTCTTTAAAGACAATGAATATTTCGATACCACGGTAGAAGGCTACACGCTTTTCGGGTACCAGTTTAATCCCTATCTCTCATATCATCCTGCTAAAAATGTCCGGTTAGATGCCGGAGTGTATGCACAAAAGGATTTTGGCAATGATGATTATTCCAAAATCCAGCCAACGCTTTCCTTAAAGGTCACCAACAACCGGAATTTCAATTTTATTTTCGGAACGCTGGAAGGGAGTGTTCATCATCGGTTAATCGAACCGCTTTACGATTTTGAAAGAGTACTGAACAACCGACTCGAAAATGGCGTGCAGGTACTCTGGATGAAAGATGATTTATTTTTAGATGCCTGGATCGACTGGCAAAACATGATCTACCTGAATGATACAGAACCAGAGCGATTCACCGCGGGTGTGTCTTTCAATAAAACGCTTTTCAGAAACAACGGCTTTCATATTGATCTACCTGTTCAGTTGGTTGCCAATCACCAGGGTGGACAAATTGATACAGTTGATAATATCGTTCGTACAGTATACAATGGTGCTGCAGGTTTAACGTTTGAAGGCGAACTCAATGGATTTGTTCGGGGTTGGGGATTGAAATCATACGTTGCTGGATATCGTGGTGATGATCTTCCTTATGAAGATGGTTTCGGATTTTTTATTAACCCTTACGTTACTACCAAAATTGGCTTAACTGTGATGGGAAGTTATTGGAGGGGTAATGAATTTCTAACCGTTCAGGGTGGCGACTTATATCCATCCATCAATGAAAAATATCCAACCCGTGTTGATGAAGAGCGCGACTTCCTGATGCTGCGCTTCTTGTATGATGTAAAAATTGCGGAGGGACTTATACTGACAGCCCGTGCCGAACCGTTTTACGATACATATGCCGAAACGCTTGAATACTCGTTTGGACTATACCTCAATTTTTCAGATCGTTTCTTCTTGTTGAATGCAAAAAAAGGCAGGTAAAATTATTAAGCGCTCATTGCTCGCCTTGTTGCTCATCATCATCGCGCTCGTTATTATTTATTGGGAACTGGTGGTGTATGGATTCCGCCAAGGCAAGGGACAATTCACCATTATTTGGAATGCACGGCCTGTTGAAGAAGTGTTGAAAGACCCCTCATTTCCGGATTCACTAAAAGCTAAACTTCATCTGATTGAACGCGTTCGTCAGTATGCAATTGATTCTCTCGGATTAAAAGACACTGAAAATTATAAAACTCTATACGATCAAAAGGGAGAGGAAATCATGTGGGTTGTTACGGCATGCGAGCCTTTCCAGTTTAAACCAAAAGAATGGAAATTCCCGATCTTAGGTTCTGTTCCGTACAAAGGGTTCTTCATCAAAGAGAAAGCAATTGAACTTCGAAACGAGTTAGAAAAAGAAGGATGGGATACCAGTATTCGAAATCCGGGTGGTTGGTCGACTCTTGGTTGGTTTACTGATCCAATTTTAAGTGGAATGCTGGAACGGTCAGAGGGCGATCTCGCCAATCTCATCATTCACGAAATGGTTCACGCTACCATTTTTGTAAAGGACAGTGTTGACTTTAATGAGAACCTGGCAACATTCATTGGTGATCGCGGAACAGAAAAATTTTTAGTCACAACCTATGGAGATCAATCAAAAGAATACGCAGACTATATTCAGCTTGATGTTGATTTTACACGCTACAGCAATCATATGCTGCGTGGAACCGAAATGCTTGACTCGTTATATAAGACGATGAAGGAAAATGATCCGGTTGAAGTCAAGAAAAAACTCAAGAGTGAAGCAATCCAAAAAATCGTTTATGAGTTGGATACACTTACGCTACTGAAGCATCAGAAACCATCCGAACGATTCCGTGAGCGGCTGCCTAACAATACCTATTTCATCAACATGAAAAGGTACCAGGAAAAGCAGGATACTTTTTGGAAGGATTACAACGCAAACTTCAAGGGTGACTTGAAGTACTACATCAGGTATTTGAGTGAGAAGTATCCATTTTTATAAAGAAACTTCACCGGTTAAGGAATTGTTAAGAATGGATGAAAGGTTAAAAAAGCCTCTGTTTTCTGGCTACCTTTGAGCTAAAATAGATACCCTATGGCAAACAAGCCTCTGCACAAAGTGCTTGTCGTGGACGATGAAGAACCTATTCAGGAGCTTCTGAAGTACAATCTTGAAAAAAGCGGATATGATGTAAAAACTGCTAGTGACGGCTTTAAGGCGGTTGATATCGCTAAAAAGTTTCACCCCGACCTCGTGCTGCTTGATATCATGATGCCCAAGATGGACGGTGTGGAGACCTGTCGTTTGTTACGCGAGATACCAGAGCTTCAAAAGTCATTCATCGTATTTCTCACTGCTCGCTCAGAAGAATATTCAGAAGTAGCCGCGTTTGACGTGGGTGCTGACGACTATATTAATAAGCCTATTAAGCCGCGCGCGTTGATGAGCCGTATCAGTGCGTTGTTCAGAAGAGATTTTAAGAAGACGAGTCCGAGTAGCACCATTGCCATCGGTGACCTCACGATCGATAGAACGAGTTATACTATCAAAGTTCAGAACCGCGAGATCAATTTGCCGAAGAAAGAATTTGAATTACTGTTTTTTTTGGCGCAAAATCCTAACAAG
>DASTYM010000355.1:0-2770 GCA_035764995.1 Cyclobacteriaceae bacterium
CTCTGACTCAAGCCGGAACCTGGGGACGATGGTAAATGGAAAATGGGTTGTGAAAAATCAACACCACCAATCGGGACACGAGATTAAAACTGGGTTTTCGAGGGCCATGAGGGAATTGAGAAATAGATGATCTGAATAGTAGGCAATAGGCAAAACGCAGTAAGCAATTAGAACCGTATGTTGCCTACTGCCGTTTGCCTACTGCCTACTTCTTTTTCAAATTCTCCTCAAACAACTTCAAAATTCGTTTGTACTCATCCGTCCAGCTGCTGGGCTCTACGAAACCGTGATCTTCCATTGGGTAGGCTGCGAGCTCCCAATTATCTTTTCCGAGCTCGATCAAACGTTGGGATAACCGAACAGCATCCTGGAAATGGACATTCACATCCACCATTCCGTGGCAGATCAACAAGGCGCCTTTCAAACCATCTGCATGATAGATTGGTGAGCTCTTGAAATAGGCGAGACTATCCATCACTGGTGTATTTAAAATATTGGCTGTGTAGCCATGATTGTAATGTGCCCAATCTGTAACCGGCCGCAGAGCAGCACCGGCAGCGAATACATCAGGAGTTGTAAACAATCCCATCAAAGTGATGAACCCACCATACGATCCGCCATAGATTCCGATTCGCTTCGGGTCGATTCCATGTTCTTTTATCAAATATGCGGCACCATCAACATTGTCGGTCAGGTCTTTTCCGCCCATGAATTGATAAATGCCGGTCCTCCAGTCGCGACCGTATCCTGCAGAAGCGCGATAGTCCATGTCCAGCACAGTGTAACCTTTGTCGGTTAACAAATTATGAAACATATATTCTCGGAAATAGCTGCTCCACCATTTGTGTGCGTTCTGTAAATAACCTGCACCATGTACAAAAATTACTGCAGCGCCATTCGGGTTAGCAGGCTTGAAAATGCGTGTATAAATATCTGCACCATCGCGCGCTTTCACGGTGGTCACAACCGGATCGCGCCAGTTGTAAGATTTAAATTCGGCTGTTAACGAGTTTGTGATTTGTTGAGCTTGAGCGCCAACTTTGTTCTCCATCACAAATAGTTCCCATGGTTTATTGCTGTAAGAAAAACGGAATGCAATTGTTTTTTCATCGGGAGATATTTCTACTTCATGAGCGCCTGTCATCGTGGTGATGCGTTCGGCTTTCCCTCCTTGCACCGGAAGTCTGTAGAATTGTTTTTCACCAGGATGAGCTTCATTGGTGATGATGTAAAAATATTTTTTGCTTCTTGCAAGCTCAGTCTGCTGAACTTCATATTTGCCGGAAGTTAATGCCTTCCTTGATTTGGTGGCAACATCATAAACGTTTATATGTGAGTAACCAGTTTCTTCCGATACAAACCAAAGCTGACTGTTGCTGAGCCATCCTAAACTAAAACTTCCAGGCCCACCAACCCATGCATCATCATGCTGACGATCTGCTAGCGTTAGTTTCTGCGTTGTAACATCGAGCAACATGATCCAACGATCTTTGTTGTCGACAGCACGCAGTTGAATAGCAGCGGATTTTCCATCATCAGACCAAACGATTCCTGAGAAAGTAACAGGACGTGGCTGTGGCTTCTTATCTTTCTTCTCATCTTTTCCTGAAGATTTTTCTGGGTATGCTTTTCTATAAGCAGGTACATCTGTAATCCCAGGAACATCATCAGTCTTTACCTGCAGTACGGTGTCGCGCGCGATGTCATAAACAAAAAGTTCGGTGGCTGTTAAAGGAGCGCCTACTTTGGTCCGTGCAGGAATATCTTCTGTGAAACCAGAAGAAGTTACGTAATTCGGAACGATCGTAGATTTTGCATTTGCACTTTTGGAAAGTCTGAATGTTACATAATTTCCATCGGGTGATAGTCTCGGTTGATCTACTGATTTATCATCAATGTAAATTTCTTTTGGGCGTTTAGGTTGGTCAGCTTTTTGATTTTTACGTGTAGTCTCCTGTTTGTTGTACCGTTCTCTTACAATTTGCATGTAGGTCAGCTGGTCTTGCTTCATCCACTTGTCCTGATCAGTTCCAGCGGGTGTTGACGCTTTCTTTCCTTTTCTGAAATCAGTAAGTTGCGCAACATTGCCGGTTCCGATTTCCCATGAGTATAAATTCTGATCGTAAGCGTAAATAATTTTTCGCTCATCGCCCGAAAACTGTGGAGCGCTTTCACGTCCCACCGTGTTAGTCACTTGTGTTACTTTATTTGCAATCACATCCAATAAAAAGATGTCACCATTTTTTTCATAGACTAACTTCGAGTAGAGTTTGTTGTAAGTTCCCTGTGAAGGGAGGCCGAGCCTTTCTTTCCTGGATACTTTTTGAGGGGTACGATTCACCAGCGTGATTTTGTAAAGCGAATCAGAAGGTGCATTTACCGGATTCCAATTAAAATAAAGCGTTTTTCCATCGGGTGACCAATTCAGGTTGGAAGGTGCCACACCAATCCATTTGGGATCACGCATGATTTTTTCAACGGTAAGTTCGCCCAGGGTTTGGGAGTATCCTGTTAAACTTGTGAACAGGACAAGCAGGAGGAGAGCATTACGCATAGGTTTATTAGTTTTGAATTCAATATAATGAAGATTTATTCTGACGTTCATAACTTTTACACAACAAAGCAATATGGTTAGACGACTTGAACAAAAAGACAATTCGGCCGTGCGTGGCATCATACGAACGGTAATGCCAGAGTTTGGCGCCAGCGGACAAGGCTTCGCCATCCATGACAGTGAAGTGGAGAATATGTTTGCCGCCTATACACAACC
>DASTYM010000356.1:0-11504 GCA_035764995.1 Cyclobacteriaceae bacterium
GAATACCGATTACCACCTCCTCAGCGCCAACTTCGAAATTGTCTCGCCAATCGCCAAAGAAGAAGTTGCGGCAGGCGATGGCGCATTGCACACATTGATCACCTGTTTCTCTTCTAGGATCATAAAGTCATCAACCAAACCACCGGTGCGGTCGCATGCCTGAGCTCGCACACCTGCTCCGCCATCTTCCAAATCGTTTTCCTGAATTTCGGGAAGTAATTTTTGTAACGCTTTCGTGAATGCTGCTTTTGAAAAGGAGCGATACATTTCTCCCATGCCGGTTTTCCAATATTTGAAAGCAACTTTTTGAAATCCGGGCCACGCGAGTGACTCGGCCAATTCATTTAAGTTGATATCTGATTTTGAATAGCCTTCACGCTGAAAAGCCAGCACTGCGTTGGGACCTGCCTCAACGCCACCTTTCATCATTCTTGTGAAGTGCACACCCAGGAATGGAAAATTTGGATCAGGTACAGGATAAATAAGGTTTTTAACGAGATATTCTTTCTCTTTTTTCAATTTATAATATTCACCCCGGAACGGAATAATTTTAACATCGACTTTATCAGAAGTTAATCGCGCTACTTTATCGGAATAAAGGCCTGCACAATTTATTACTAGTTTGGTTTGATATGACTTCTTTTGAGTTGCTACAACAACCTGATCAGCCTGTAATTGAATATCGATTACCTTTTCTCCGATGATGATTTCACCTCCCAACTTTTGAATTTGTTCGGCATACTTTTCGGCTACTTTTTTATAGTCAACAATGCCGGTTTGCGGAACAGAAATCCCTGCGAGGCCAGTCACATGCGGTTCAAATTCTTTCAGTTCACCGGCATTCAGCATTTTAATATTACTGAGGCCGTTCTGCTGGCCGCGTGTAAACAGATTTTGTAGTAAGGGAAGCTCTCGCTCTTCCGTTGCCACAATTATTTTTCCACACAGGTCAAAAGGCACTTCGTGTTTGCGGCAAAAGTCAACGAGCAGATTATAACCATGAATACAATTTGTAGCCTTTAAGCTACCGGGCTTATAATAAATGCCGGAATGAATGACTCCACTGTTGTTACCGGTCTGGTGTTTTGCCAGCTCGGTTTCCTTTTCAATAAGGGTAATGTTGAGTTTGGTATTTTGCTGTTTCAGTTGAAGAGCCGTGGCAAGGCCCACAATACCACCGCCAATGATAAGAACATCTTGCATTTTTTAATCCCTGTTAATTTCTGACCGCAATATTAGTCAATCGGGGTTAATTACAGTAGACATTTGGCAGTAGGCAGTAGGCAGTAGGCAATAGGCAATAGGCAGTAGGCAGTAGGCAATAGAAGTTGGCAGTAGACAATAGGCAATGGCAGTACGCATTGGAGGTAAGCAGTTGGCATAGTCATTTAATAGTTTGCCTATTGCAAATTGCCTACTGCCACTATTTTGCTACTATGGCCTCACTGCTAACTACGCCCTAATAGGTCTGATTCTCACATTAAGTGAAGACTCCACAATTACGAAATGATTCTTTGGTATCATCGTCCAGTGTGCTCCATCGGTAAGTTTTTCTGAAACAACCAGCACGGCCTGATCATCATCTTCTGGTGCCATCATGTGTGTAACACCATCTTCGACAACATAACGAGCGCCTTCAGAATGGTAAAGGGTCAGCGGATCTTCATTGGGATTAGTCACGTAACGGGTGCCCACAATAAATTGACCATTCGTTACAACCATATTCAGGTAAGCTTCTTCTTTGATATCGTGTTTTGCCATTAAAGTTTTAAGTGTACTGAACGTATACTCGAATGCCTCCACTACGGAATCAGTTGTGATGGTTTTGTGTTCTGTCAGAATTCTGTTTACCAGGAAAGCGAAAATATGTTCAGAGTCTGTTTGTCCTTTGATCCAGTTATACATTTCATCAGTAAGCCCGGAACGAAGGTCACGTTTGATCCGCGAAAAATTCTCAACGCCACCATTGTGAGCCATCAACAATGATTTGTATTGAAAAGGGTGACAATTTGATTCCGAAACTTCTCCCACGCTGGCAGCCCTTACATGAGCGATGAGGCATTCTGTTCTGATCTTGGGTGCCAGATTGCGCAAGTTGCGGTTACTCCATGCCGGGTTGAGGGAAACAAAAGTAGCAGGCTCCGGACTGATCTCCTGCGAATACCAGCCTATGCCAAAGCCATCCCCGTTAAGGGGTTCTTCCAGTTCTTTAGCATTAACACTTTGATTGATTAATGAGTTTTTTGGTTTGTAGAGCAATTCATCCACAGCAATGGATGTTCCTTTGTAAGCCAGGAGTCGACACATAAAGCAGGTGGTTTTTTAGAAATATAGTGATTTTGAAGGTATGCTAATGGGAAGTTCACGACTCACATACCCATTTTTTGCAAAAGACGAGTTGTTTATTGCATGACTCGAAAAACCCGAATTTTGAAGATTATCGAACAGTTTATACCCCTATTTTTGCTTGTTATTCGGAGGGAATGTATAATTACCAATTGATGAAAAGGAGTCTACTTTTGGCTGTATTACTCTTGTTTTGTGGCTTATCCCAGGCTCAGAACTATAAGCAACATCCTCTCTTTATTTACAGCTTTACGCGATACATCCAATGGCCTGATACGTATAGTCAGGGTGATTTTGAGATACTTGTATTGGGAGATTCTCCATTAATTGAGGAGTTAAAAGCATTAGCTCAATCTAAAAAGGTTGGTGACAGGGCGATTAAAATCCTGAAGATTAATAGTGTCTCTGAAATCCGGAAATGTAATATGCTGTTTATTCCGGCTGACAAATCAGGTCAGATGTCGGAGGTACTTCAAAAAATCGATACGCAATCAGTTTTGTTAATGACTGAACAGCCAGGGCTTGGTGCGCAAAGCTGTATTAATTTTATTATAAAAGATGGTAGATTGGCTTTCGAACTTAATCAGGCAGCTTTGACAAAGCGCAACCTGAAGGCTTCGAACGAATTGACCCGGATAGCTACTATGATTTAATCTATGGAAAAAGAAAAAAAGAGATTTAGAATTCGATTCACTATTGGTAATAAGATCCTTGCCGGGTTCCTGTCGCTGATAATTTTATTCATTATTAATGCAACTATCATTTTTTTCACTGGCAATAATATTGATAAAGTAGTTGAGCAATCATCTCAAAATATCCGCCCTTCAAAAGATGCTATCAATGAATTGATTTTGATGGTTACCCGTTCTAAAATGCTCATCACGAACTGGGTGTATTTGCAAAGCAACACAGACGACAAGCAGGCACTTCGCGAACTACATGGTAATTATTATCCTGAGTTAAAGGATAAAGTAACGAAACTGATGCCGCAGTGGGAGAATGACAGCCAGCGGTGGCTCATGGATACTGTTTTCATCAAGTTTGAAGCCATGATGGAAGCTCAGAAGAGTGTTATGTCGCAACTTGTAACGTTTGAAAACTACGAGGACCCGCTTACAAAACTATTGGCTGAAGATGCCATTGAGAGCCAAATTATTCCACAAACTACTGCCATTACAAAATTATTAGATAAGATCGCTGACCTGCAGGCTACTGTTACAGCTGAGTCTGATGCGCAACTCACAGCTTCAAGTAAAATGTTGCGAAGTATCACACTTATTCTGTCCGCAATTACCGTTGCGCTTGGTTTGGTGAGTGCCTTCTTAATGATCCGATCGATTACTGTTCCGGTGAATTACCTGAAGGATATTGTTGTAAAACTTGGAAGGGGGGAGTTGGTGGAAGACAAAAACACCAAATTTAATAATGATGAAATCGGTGAGATGGCTGCTGCGATGGATAACCTTGTAAATGGATTAAAGGATACAACACTTTTTGCCGAAAACATCGGTAAAGGGACTTATGCGACAGACTTTCAACCACTGAGCGAACATGATGTATTGGGAAATGCCCTGATTAACATGCGCGATAACTTGTCGCGGGTAGCCGATGAGGATAAGAAGCGAAACTGGGCTACCGAAGGCCTGGCTAAGTTTGGAGAAATTTTGCGTACGAATACCAATGATCTCAATAAGCTTACGGATGAGATTATACTCAACCTTGTAAAGTATCTGAAAGCAAACCAGGGTGCTATTTACATTATTGATGATGACCAGAGTGGAGAAGATCCAACCATGTCAATGAAGGCATGCTACGCCTGGGATAAAAAGAAATTTTTAAATCAAAAGGTTCACAGAGGTGAAGGATTAGCCGGACAAGCGTGGCAGGAGGGCGATTTGATTTACCTCACAGAAGTGCCACAAAACTACATTCGGATTACTTCCGGCTTAGGAGATGCAAATCCTACCAGCGTGCTTATTGTTCCATTGAAGCTTAACGAACAAATTTTCGGTGTTGTTGAAATGGCTTCCTTTGGACAGTTCCATGATTTTGAAATGGAATTTGTTCAAAAAATTGCCGAAAGCATTGCCTCAACGATTTCTTCTGTAAAAGTTAATGCAAGAACGCAGCGATTGCTGGAAGAATCTCAGGAGATGACCGAGCAAATGAGAGCACAGGAGGAAGAGATGAGACAAAATATGGAAGAACTTCAAGCCACCCAGGAGGAAATGAACAGGGGACAGGCGGAATCTGAAAGTACCATGCGTGTCATCAATGATGCAATGGCGGTTGTTGAATTCGATCCCGATGGCAACATCCTGAAAGTGAATTCAAACTTCCTCGATCTGATGGGATATAAGCAGGATGAAATTGTAGGTGAACATCATCGGGTATTTGTTGGAAAGGATGAGCGAAATTCAGATTCCTATAAAAATTTCTGGCGCGACCTGGCAAGCGGAAGAACCAATCGTGGGGATTTTAAACACATCAATAAAAAAGGTGAAGATGTTTGGCTGAGAGCCTCTTACTCACCCATTAAAGACAAGTCTGGCAATGTGGTGAGAGTAATGAACGTTGCCTACGACATCACATCACTCATGAAATCAAAATAATAATGATGGGATGCGTATAGGAGTTACTTAATACAAAGAAAGCAAAAAAGCCCTGCGTCCCAGGGCTTTTTTGTTTTACCTAAACCTAAACCTATGAGAAGATTTACTCTACTCATGGAGGTTATACGGCAATTGTTTGTGTAGGTTACACTACAGGTGTAAAAGGCACATTTTTTTTATTAAAGGCTGGTTTATTCCTTAAGTTTCGCCTTAAACACCTTTTTGAACTTATCAACCTTAGGTTGAATTACATACGAGCAATAAGGGGCTGAGCCATTCAGGTTATAATAGTTTTGGTGATAGTCTTCAGCCGGATAGTACGCTGTGTAGGGGCTGATTTCGGTAACAATAGGATCATCAAAAGCCTTGGCCTCTGTCAACTTTTTCTTGTACGTGTCGGCCAGCTGTTTCTGCTCATCGTTGTGATAGAAAATGACCGATCTGTATTGAGTTCCAACATCTGCACCTTGTCGGTTCAGGGTTGTTGGATCATGTGTTTGCCAGAACACCTCCAGTAATTCCGGATAAGATATAACCTTGGGATCATAGGTAATTTGGATCACCTCTGCATGGCCGGTAAGCCCGGTGCAAACTTCCTTATATGTTGGGTTTTTTACTTTCCCTCCGGAGTATCCTGAAACAACTTTTGTAACACCTTTTAAGCGTTGGAAAATTGCTTCCGTACACCAAAAACATCCGTTACCAAACGTGGCAAGTGCCAGTTCTGTGTTCTCAGCTGACTGATTATTCATAGGAGTTGTATTCTCAGAATTTTTGCGCTGCCCGCAAGACATGCCCGCCAACAACATAATAAGGGGTAAAAGAATTCCTGATTTCATACGATTTGCAGTATTAACGCAGCAAGTCATTAAAATGGTTTCCTGAACCCAAACTTTTCGTGTCGGGCAGGCGACTTATTAGTAATTTCTATAGAAGCCCTGAAGCGCGGGTATCAACTGGTTGTAAATGGGTCGCGTAAATTCCAGGAACAAATCTTGTGCTACCGGTGGTTGTTGTTCTTTTCGCTTGCACATTGCCAACTGTTGATCTGTAAGTGCGCGGTCATCGCCATTGAATCGGCCCCAGCTGCTCACCCAGGAATACTCGCCCGAGAATTTTTTATGCTGTAATACACCATTGGTTTTAGCATCCATTACAATCATGCTCAGTAATCCTGTGGATACAACTTCCTTTTTTACAGTAGTTAACTTGGCTGAAACGGTATTGTAAACAGGAATGGTTTTCCCGTCCACTTTAGCTTCACCCACTTTCACACTGTCCTTTTTTACAGTCTCCTCTTTTTCATTAACTGTTGTATTTCCAACAGAAAAATCATCGAACTGAATGCGCAAAATCTGATCAACCCGTTGCAGTTTTATATTTTTGATTTCCTCTGGGGTATAAAACTTAACGAATCCGCGATCAGTATAATTTTGGTGCAAATACTCTTCAACCTTATCCTGAAAAAAACCTCCGCTCAAACTATATCGATTCGGAACGGCCACCTGCTCCAATGCAACTATTAATGTAGCCTCAAACTTAGCTTTATCGAGGTACTCAACAACATCTTTATAACCGGGTACGAATGCCTGAGCATCGGCAAAATTGAAGTAAGCGCGCTTGGCGTCTTCACGGGTACCTTTCATCAGCGCCTCAATGCCTGCGTTATAGCTTTCTTCCGCAGCTTTTTCCTTGAGTGGTCCTATTTCATTATAGAAATTCTTTGGATTTGGAATTACT
This sequence comes from Cyclobacteriaceae bacterium, assembly GCA_035764995.1. Lineage (GTDB taxonomy): Bacteria > Bacteroidota > Bacteroidia > Cytophagales > Cyclobacteriaceae > UBA2336. The sequence continues at coordinate 6,699 of DASTYM010000356.1, forward strand.
TTCAATGCTCCGGGTGATTGACGAATCGTTTCGTACATCTGATTGATTTTGTCATAGGCTGCAATGGCATTTCTCCATTTTGAAGGAGAGTTCGAGGCAATCTGGTTGTTAGCGTCCGTTTGAAGGTTTTCGAGGGCCATCGGATAGCTGTTTCGCAAGGCTTCCATTGATTTTGAATGATCCGGATTTTGCCTTAAACGGTTCACCGACTGCATAACAGCCTCATAATAATTGCCATGTTCATAGGCCTTTTTGCCTGAGGAACATGCGGTTATAACAATAAGAACGATGAGAATTAGTAAACGTGCAGAGTTCATACGGGTTAATTTAAGTAAGGCTTAACAAAACCAATGCCCGAATTTAATCACTTGGTTGGAAAGAAGTAAACCAGAATGTCATCAATTGTGTCGCGGAAGTTTCCCCAGGAATGCCCCTGATTTGTTTCACTGTACTGGTAAGTGCAAAAATTCTTTTCCAGAATCTCCTTCATCTTTCTGGATTCGACTGCCGCATCAAAGTAAATACCTGTAGTCAGATAAACCTTTACGGGAGGATTCTCTGGCTTATCGCACACGGTATAAATTTCCGGCTTGAACTTGAAGGCAGGTGACTGAATTCCGGCCATACCAAACACGCCTGGCTTGGTGAAAGCAAAATATGCTGATGTTAAACCACCCATCGAGGTTCCCAGAATGGCTCGTTGTTTAGGATCCTTCATAACCGAGTACATTAATTCGATGTGCGGTATAAATTCGTTTTCAAAAAAAGTGAGATAGGCCGGATTCATGGCCAACTCCTGCATCCTTCTGTTGTTCGAACGATTAACAGGCTCACGGTGATCGATGAATATGGCAACCACCGGTTGAATTTTTTTATCGGCAATAAGATTATCGAGAACAGTAGCCATGTTGCCCATTCGTTCGTGCAGGTATTCATATCCGTCCGTTACGTAAATGACCGGGTATTTTTTTGCATCAGAATATCCAACTGGTAAGTAAACACTGTACGTAATTTGATAGCCAAGGCTGGCGCTATTCATTAAAATATCATTCACTACTTTACCCTTCTGAATACCTTCTCGTGCAATTGAAACCTGCTCTTGTTTCCAATTTGGCATACGCAATTCAGAATTCGGACTGCCACCCCCAACGCCTGACCACTGCTGATAGGGATTGAAGAAGTCAATCATCCAATCGGTGCCATTTACAATGAGTTTGTAATCGAAGCGGGCGTTTTTGGGAAAAGTAGTCTTCAATAACCAGATATCAGTGTTTTGAACTTTAATGCCCTTTCCATTAAATTTTTTATCATAGCCCCAACCATTAAAATCTCCAACCCATGACACCGTGTTGGCTTTTCCCCGATATAGAAACGCGACTGAATCTTCCTGTACCAATGGAATGGAATTGGATTTCATAAGCGATTGCCAGAGTTGGTCAGTTTGTTTAGTGCGCTCACTTTCATCGCCAATTGTTGATAAGCTATGAAGCTTTGCAAGCGTAGTTGAGTAGTTCGAATAATCCTGCGCGAACAGCATGGTGCTGATCAGGATCAAGCCAAGGGATAAAAGTCGTTGCATGGGGTCTTTAATTTTGTTGCATCGAAACTTCATCATGGTCGTCCACGCGTAAGCAAAGCAATCCTGCTATGAACATGGAAATTCCACCTGATACTAAGATGAAAATAGATTGCCCATTAAACAAATGTGTTAGCATAAAACCGAGAACAGTTCCGGCAATAATTTGTGGAATCACAATAAAGAAGTTAAAAACACCCATATAGTATCCCATTTTCTCAGCAGGCAATGACCCTGATAGCATGGCGTAAGGGATAGAAAGAATGCTCGCCCAGGCAATGCCAACACCAATCATAGAGAACCAAAGCCAGAAAGGATCTGAGATAAAATAAAATGAAATCAACCCAACGCCACCGCACGATAAAGCCAGCAGGTGTGTGACTCTGCGGCTTGTGAATTTTGCTAATACGGGTAGCAACAAGGCAGCAAGTGCCGCAATGCCGTTATAGACTCCAAAAAGATTTCCGACCAGGTCTGCTCCGTTGTTGTAGGCTTGGGATGTCGGGTCAGTTGAGAGAAAGATATAACTGGTGACTGCTGGTGTTGTGTAAATCCACATGGCAAACAACGCAAACCACGAGAAGAATTGTACGTACGCCAATTGCACCATTGTTTTCGGCATGGTATTGAAGTCTTTGACAATATTGACTAAGCCCAGGTAGGAGCGACCCTGATTGATGTACACCGCTGCCAGAAGGTGAATGACTCCAAATAATCCGAACCCAAATCCGAGCACATATAATTCTTTTTCCAGGTGGGTAAAGTAAACAATAGCTGATATCACAATTCCAATAACGGTGAGGATTAACCCGATATCAAAAAATTTCCGCCTGTAGAATTGTTCATTATCGATTTTTCTTTTCTCACGGTTTGTGAGATTTTTTTCTTCCTGTTCACTGGGCGGATATTCTTTTGTGCTGAGAACAGTCCACATCACCGTAATAAATAACATGAAGGCTCCCAGGTAAAATGAATATTTAACCGAGTTAGGAATGGAACCTGCTTCTGCAACGTTTGAAATATCCAGCCAGTTGGTAAAAATCCAGGGAAGGAATGACGCAACGATAGCTCCAATCCCGATAAAGAAACTCTGCATAGCAAAGCCTGTCGTGCGTTGTGCTGGAGAGAGCATATCACCAACAAAAGCACGAAATGGCTCCATGCTAATATTGATGGAGGCGTCCATGATCCATAAAACTCCAACGGCCATCCAAAGAGCTGTTGAATTTGGCATCAGGCAAAGCGCAAGCGATGCAAGTAAAGCACCAATTGCAAAATAGGGTCTTCTTCGTCCCCACTTCGAGTGCCAGGTGCGATCACTATAAAATCCAATGATAGGCTGTACAATCAAGCCGGTAATTGGAGCAGCAAGCCAATACAATGCAAGACTGGAAGTATCAGCACCGAGCGTTTCAAAAATTCGACTGGTGTTTGCATTCTGCAATGCAAAGCCAAACTGGATTCCCAAAAAACCGAAACTCATATTCCAGATTTGCCAGAAACTTAATCGAGGCTTGGTAACAGTATTGATAGACATAGGTTTTTAGTGTTGAAGTTGATTACCATTGAATCGCTATCGGATCCTGGCTATAGGTTATGGTTATGAATTTTAAGGAAGAAATTTTTGGCCCTTCGGGCATCGTGCCTACAGGATCAAAGTTGGAAATAGGTTGAACAAACCGATATTCCTTTTGCTGGATAGGATGTTGTTCTCCATTCACAGAAATTGAATTTAACTCGTTAAACCCGTGCAGGAACAGATTTACTTTCTTGTACAATGTTGCAAAGCTTCCTTCCTGTTTCGAAATTTTAAATGACTTTTCAGCCGGACTGTAAGATATCAATCGTTTTGAATAAACTCCTGATTCATTTTCAAAGCTTGATCCGTCATCTTCATAAAACAGGAATTCGCTTTCTGTATTCCCTTTGTAAAGATGTATTTCCAGAACATCACCCTGATCTCTTGTATTTATACCGGCACTTTCCCGCATGGTAATAATCGATGAACCACGAACATACAAGGGAAGTTGATCGATCGGACAGTCGACAGCCATTTGTTGACTTCCGTTGAACGGGTGATCGGTAAACAATGAGTACCAATTTCCTTCAGGCAAATAGACTTTTGTGAGGTCTTTATTGCTTTCAACAGGAGCAACTAAAATGGCAGGACCAAACAAATATTGATTGTGATAGTTATGGTCATAAATATGTTCATCGAATGGAAAGTCAATAGCCAGGCTGCGATTGATCGGCATTCCGGTTTGTGATGCCTCATAAAACAACGAATACAAATAGGGCAGTAGGCGATATCGCAGCTTCATGTAGTTGCGTGAAATTTCTTCAACCTTCTCTCCGTATGACCACGGCTCAGAATCACGACTGTTAATCATGGAGTGTCCTCGGAAAAAAGGAGAAAACGCTCCAATCGAAATCCATCGCGCAAAAAGTTTCTCATCCGCATTACCAACAAACCCTCCGATATCATAACCTGTAAAAGCAATTCCCGAAAGTCCCATGCTATTGATCAATCGAACTCCTGCCAGCATGTGAGCATCATACGCAACATTATCGCCTGTCCAGACAGCTGCATAGCGTTGAATGCCGGCATAACCCGAACGTGTAAGGTTAAACGGTCTCTTATTCTTCAATAATTTTTTAGTGCCTTCGTAAGTACTGCGAGACATCATCATGCCATACACGTTTCGTGCTTCACGCGCAGTTGCTCTATTGCCGTCCATATCGAACTCAATCAAATCAGGAAGCACGTTTCCCCACGTGGCAATTTCATTCATGTCGTTCCAGAAGCCCTCCACGCCAAGTTCAACATATTCTTTAAAATGTTGCGCCCACCAGGACCGGGTTTTCGGATTGGTAAAGTCGGGGAAGTTGCACCAGCCAGGCCACACTTGTCCCGCATAATCAGTTCCGTCAGGATATTTTACGAAGACATTTTCTTTTTTGCCGGTGTCGTAAGGCTCGTAGCCTTCTTCAATTTTAATTCCAGGGTCGCAGATCACTACAGTTTCAAATCCTGATTCTTTCAGTGAGGCAATCATCTCCTTTGGATTGGCGAAGTTTTTCTTATCCCACGTAAAAATTTTGTAGGCATCCATATAGTGGATGTCGAGCACAATGGCATCGCAAGGAAAATCACGGTCGCGAAAATTCTCCGCCAGGTTGATTACTTCCCGATCGGGATAATAGCTGTATCGACATTGTTGATACCCTAA
>DASTYM010000357.1:0-5696 GCA_035764995.1 Cyclobacteriaceae bacterium
AAGGAAAGCTTAGGTCGCAAACCGGTGATCGTTGTGGGAACGATCAAGAACAAAACCAGCGAGCACATTGATGCGGGTAACTTCGTGAAGAAATTCGAAATGGTTATCCATAATTCGGGCATTGCTGAACTGGTGGAGTCGGATGAATTTCGTGACAAGCTCAGAAAAGAACGAGCCGAGCAGCAGGACTTTGCCGACCCTGCTACCGTTGCAAAATGGGGTAAAGAAATCGGTGCTAACGTGATGCTGTTTGGAGAAATGAATTCAGAGACTGATACCTACAATAATAAGCGCGTGGTAAATTACATCACCACACTTTTTCTGACGGATGTGGAGTCCAATAAGCGGATCTGGTATGGTCAGAATGAGATTAAGAAATTTGTAAAAAACTAATCTTTCCTGACGATGCTGAAAAGGACTCTCTTCATCGGCCTGATGATGGTGCTGCTTTCAGCCTGCGCTTCCTTTTATGAAGTGAGCTACGACTTCAATCGTGAATTTGAAAAAGGAAATATTGATAATGCCCTGGAGCAACTTCAAAGCGATCAGCATTACGCTAAATCAAATGTAAAATTTCTGTATTACACCAATGCAGGGCTTCTCCTGTCCATGAAAGGTCAGTACGAAGAGAGTAATAAGTATTTTGAGAAGGCATATCTGTTTGGCGAAGATTTTAAACTGAATGATGCTGCGGAAATAGCTTCTTATTTTACCAACCCGATGATTACCGTATATCGGGGAGAAGATCACGAACACTTAATGCCGCTTTACTATAAAGCAATTAATTATTTAAAAATGTCGATGTATGAAGAAGCACTGGTAGAATGCAAGCGTTTAAATATCAGACTTCAGCAATTATCAGACAAGTATAAATTCCCACACCGGTTTCAACGTGATGCATTCATTCACAATTTGATGGGAATAATCTATCAGGCAAACGGTGATTGGAACAACGCCTTTATAGCATATCGAAACGCACTTGAAATTTATGAAGAAGATTATACTCCGCTATTTGGAGTAGGTGCTCCTGATCAGTTAAAACGAGATCTGCTGGTAAGCGCTTGGCGTACGGGATTTAATGATGAATTTTCATTTTACAAGGAGAAATTTAAATGGCCTGATTTTACGGTGGAGTCGGTGGAAGCAGACCTTGTGTTTTTATGGCACAACGGACTTTGTCCGGTGAAAAATGAGTGGAGCCTTAATTTTGCAATCAACCATGGCAGCGATAACCAGTTTGTATTTGCCAATGAAAACATGCCGGTGACTTTCCCGTTTGCCGTGAATGATGAACATGATAGAAATGATCTGCGCAACCTCGAAATATTCAGGGTAACTGTTCCCAGGTATGTTGAAAGGCCAACCTATTTTACATCAGCTGTTGTGGAAGCTAACCAGGTGGAGTACCCCGTAGAATTAGCTGAAGATGTAAGCAAGATAGCTTTTAAAAGTCTGCAGGATCGGATGACTTTGGAATTCAGTAAAAGTCTGCTGCGTGCAGCATTAAAAAAAGCCGCAGAGCACTCTGCAAGAAAAGACGATAAAGGTTTTGGTTCACTCGTTGGTCTGATCAACGCAGTTACAGAAAAAGCCGACACACGGAATTGGCAAACATTACCGCACAGTATTTCTTACACGAGAGTGCCTTTAAAAGAAGGAACTAATGAAACTACGTTTGTATTGGAAGCCCCGGACGGGTCGGAGGGAAGGCATCCTTTTACCTACCGGGTGAAGAAAGGTCAGACACTTTTTCACACATTTTCATCGTTAGAATCCATGCCGGCACGATACTAATAGGTTGATTCTTAAAATTAGGTTATTTTTAAAGCCAATTACCATTTTTGAAAGAGCAATAAACAGATAATGAGAGGCTTACCGTTGTTTAACTAAATAGACCGCCCTGAACCGCTTCAGCATAATAGCGCTTGCATTCCTGTTGAGTCTTAGCTCCATTTCACCACTATCAGCGCAGGAAAAAGAAGGAGGGAACACCATCCCTCTCGATCACTTCTATGTGAAGCGACAGAAGTCGGGTCTGAGAGCGTTGCTGAGTAAACTGCATTTTGGATTAAGCACAGGTTATGCATCCACTAATTTCAAGCACGACCTGGATGGATTTATAATTCTGCAACAGCCAGACACCACTCCTAAAATAATTTCTTCAGGGCCACCACCAGGTTCAGTCGGATATGCCAATTGGTTCAACAAGGTAGAGTATACAAATAACATTGCAACAGCGTCATCCTTCCAGGTGAATTCAGATACAGCTGAAATCGGATTTAAAAGCAAATCATTTAATATACCCTTGCGCGCTACTGTCCATGTTGAATTTTTGAACAGGTATCGCATTGGAGGCGGGTTCTCGTATGAGTTTCAGAAAGTGAACGATTTCGAACCTACCAGTTATGGTAATGATATTGATAATTTTTCTCCGTCATTTTCAAGCTTCTTCATGACCAAGTACTTCTTAATCCTGGGAGGATCGGTTTATCGATACAAAAAATTCCTGCTAACAGTTGATGCCAACATTGGCGGTTACGGACTGGGAAAGAAATTTGAAAAAAGTCAGATCACGAAAGGTATGTTTGTCAATCTGGGAGCAATGGTCGAATACGAAATGTCTGAATACTTCCGCCTGTTTGTGCGGCCATCGTACGATATCAAAAGTTATAAGCTCAATATCCCCGAGACCGGACAAAGCATCCAGCATAAGTTTAATGCTTTATACTTTAATGTGGGAGCCAGCTATCGAATTCCGGAGTTGCGCAGATGCTTTCATAAACAATGTAAGGCCCAGGTTAACCACGCTCACGGCAACAAAGAGTACCGAAGCCGGGTGCATCCTTTCTACAAAAAGCAGAACCCGCACCATGGCGAAAACTACCCTGAACTGATCAAGTATAAGGGCAGAAACAAGCGCAAATTAAATCCTTACTAAAGGCCTGTTTTAGGCCCATTTTACGCTAAAATTTGGTATCTTGCCGAGCCCAAAAAAGGGCCTATTTTCGATAATAAACGACATTTGAATGGCCGAAGAAACCGGTGGCCTGAACCCAGGCAGACAATCTTTAATTCCGATCAATATTGAAGATGAAATGAGAGGTGCTTACATCGATTATTCGATGTCGGTAATCATCTCAAGAGCCTTACCCGATGTACGAGACGGACTCAAACCTGTGCACCGGAGGGTCCTTTACGGGATGCTTGAACTAGGCGTTAACTATAACAAGCCATATAAGAAATCATCAAGGATAGTCGGGGATGTAATGGGTAAGTATCACCCGCATGGTGATGCTTCCATTTACGATACCATGGTTCGCATGGCCCAGGATTGGTCGATGCGCTATACACTCGTAGACGGGCAAGGTAACTTTGGTTCGATCGATGGTGACGCACCTGCTGCGATGCGTTATACGGAAGCAAGGCTTCGCAGATTTGCAGAAGAGATACTGGCTGATATCAACAAGGATACGGTTGATTTTCAACCGAACTATGATGATCAGAATACCGAGCCAACGGTGCTGCCCAGCAAGGTTCCAAACCTGTTGGTGAATGGTGCTTCCGGTATTGCTGTAGGTATGGCCACCAACATGGCACCGCACAACCTGCGCGAGGTAATCGATGGAATTATAGCCTACATCGACAACAACGATATCTCGATTGAAGACCTCATGAAGTTCGTGACTGCTCCTGATTTTCCTACCGGGGCAATCATATACGGTATTGCAGGTGTTCGGGAAGCATACCGAACTGGTAGAGGTAAGGTTGTTGTACGGGCGAAAGCAGAGATTGTAACAACGAAGAATGGCCGCGATCAGATCATTGTAACCGAAATACCATACCAGGTGAACAAGGCTTTGATGATTGAAAAAACTGCGTCCCTGGTAAACGAGAAGAGAATTGAAGGTATTTCTGACATCCGGGACGAATCTGATCGTGAAGGCCTGCGGATCGTTTATGACTTACGGAAAGATGCTATTCCGAATATCGTCCTCAATAATCTTTTCAAATATACATCGTTGCAGTCTTCCTTCGGGATAAACAATGTGGCCCTCGTTAAAGGCCGTCCACAAACACTTAACCTGAAGGACCTGATTAAGAACTTTGTTGAACATCGTCATGAAGTTGTTGTTCGGAGAACTAAATATGAATTAGCGGAAGCAGAGAAACGCGCTCACATTTTAGAGGGATATTTAATTGCCCTTGACAACCTGGATGAAGTGATTGCACTCATTCGAGCGTCAAAAGATCCGGATACTGCCAAGGCTGAGTTAATGAAGCGCTTCGGTCTATCCGAGATACAATCGAAGGCTATTTTGGAGATGCGTCTGCAGCGTTTAACGGGACTTGAGCGGGATAAGATTCAGCAGGAGTATAAAGAGGTGATGGAGTTGATCGGTAAACTGAAGGAAATCCTGGCGAATGAGTCGTTGAGGATGCAAATCATCAAGGATGAATTGAAGGAGATTCATGAACGTTACGGAGATGAGCGCAGAACAACGGTGATGCACACAGAAGAAGACATTACCGTTGAAGATATGATCCCCAATGAAGAGATGGTTATTACCATTTCGAACCAGGGATATATCAAGCGTACGTCACTTTCTGAATACAGAACACAAGGAAGAGGTGGTATAGGATCACGTGGTGTTACCACCAAAGAAGATGACTTCACCGAGCACTTGTTTATCGCTCATGCACACAACTATCTGTTGATCTTTACAGAAACGGGAAAGGTGCATTGGAAAAAAGTGTATGAAATTCCGGAAGGTAACAAGACATCCAAAGGCAGAGCAGTTCAAAATTTGATCAACATTGAAGCAGGCGATGCAGTTCGTGCAATTATCAACATCAAGACACTCGAGGACGAGGAGTATATTAATAACAACTTCGTAATCCTGTGTACTGAAAAAGGAACCATTAAGAAGACTTCGCTTGAGGCCTATTCACGTCCCCGGCAGGGAGGTATCAATTCCATCACCATTCATGAAGGAGATAAGCTGTTAAATGCTTCTCTGACCAATGGGGATAATCATATCATTATCGCCAAATCGGAGGGTAAGGCAGTTCACTTCCACGAGTCGGATGTGCGGCCTATGGGTCGTACAGCTGCAGGAGTAAGGGGTGTAACGCTTGATAATCCGGTGGATAAGGTAATTGGTATGGTGTGCATTACCCGGAAGGATGCTAACTTGTTGGTAGTTTCAGAGAACGGATATGGTAAACGTTCGTCTATTGATGATTACCGCGTAACAAAACGTGGCGGAAAAGGTGTTAAGACCATAAATGTGACCGATAAAACTGGCAAGCTTGTTGCCATTAAACAGGTTGCCGATGAGGATGAATTGATGATTATCAATCGTTCAGGCATTACGATTCGCATCAAGGTTGAGGAGTTACGGGTGATGGGAAGAGCGACTCAGGGCGTAAGATTGATTAAATTAAATGAAGACGATCGGATATCCTCGGTAGAGAAAATTCAGAAAATAGAAGACGCGACAAATCAAGAACCAACAAACAATCAACAATAACAATTATAAACCTTAAGTGAAATGAAACGAGTAGTTATTCTTTTGTGCATCCTAGCACCATTAACCATGGTGGCACAGAAAGCAGAAAAGCCAAGCCTTTCAAAAGCTGAGAAATTGCTGAAGGAAGGAAAAATTAATGATGCTAAAACGATGGTAGATGCAATC
>DASTYM010000358.1:0-9239 GCA_035764995.1 Cyclobacteriaceae bacterium
TTGTATACCGGTCAAATGATTTCGTACTTGAGACAATCTTTTACGGGTTGATGGAAAATGCCATTAAATTCCAAAAGGACGAACGTAATGGAAAAAATTTTATCAAAGTAAAAGTCTATAAAAAACAGAAACAGCTTATTATTGTTTTTTTAGACAACGGGATTGGAATAAAAGAGTCACATGCTGAACATCTTTTTCAGATGTTTACAATAGCCGCACGGGAAAGGAAATCAATCGGGATGGGACTCTACATTGTTAAGCAGGCTGTTGAAAAACTGGGCGGAACAATTGAATTTTCTAAAAGCAAATCGGGCTACACACGGTTTAAAGTGGTCTTACCTGTGGTAAAATGAACGCGTTAATCTTTCTTTTCCTTAGTAAGATCATCAAACAAGCTATTGAATAGCGATAAGATCAAACTAAAGAGCAACGCCCACCAAAATCCATCCACCGAAAATCCATCTACCAGATAATCGGCCAGTAAAATTACGAAGGCATTTATGACCAGCAGGAACAAACCCATTGTTACGATTGTAATAGGAATGGTGAGAACAATCAGTACGGGTTTTACAACCACGTTGGCAATAATCAACACCATGGCAACAATCAAGGAAGTCCAGTAATCTGTTACATCTACGCCAGGCAGGAGATAAGCTGTTAATACAACCGCCAAACCATTCAGTAAAAATCGTACGATCCAGTTCATTTTATAAAAATATTCATTCAAGATCATCTTTTATAAGATTATCTCAAATACATAACTTGCAGCATGTACGCGATTGTGGATATTGAAACTACGGGGGGATACGCAGAGAACCATCGCATTACAGAAATTGCCATTTACCATCATAATGGCATAGAAGTCACGGATCACTTTCATGCGCTGATCAATCCCGGCCGGAATATTCCTTATTACATCACCGGGCTTACCGGCATCACGACCGACATGGTCATGGATGCACCACCATTTGATCAAATCGCTGAAGATATTTTGCGTTTGCTGGAAGGTCGTGTGTTCGTGGCGCACAACGCACACTTCGACTACTCCTTTCTTAAAAAGGAATTTGAGCAGGTGGGCATTAACTGGCAAACAAAAAAATTGTGTACGGTAAGGCTCAGTCGAAAAATTATTCCTGGCCTTCGATCTTACAGCCTGGGAAGTTTATCTGAAAGTTTAGGAATCAAGATTGTTAATCGTCATCGGGCAGGAGGGGATGCTGAAGCAACGGTGAAGGTTTTCAGTAATCTGTTGCAACGCGATAAAGATGGTTACATCACACGTTCACTCAAACGGAACTCAGGAGAAACCATATTGCCTCCGAATTTACCCAAAGATGAATTTGATAAATTACCTTCAAAGGCAGGCGTTTATTATTTCGTCAACAGTCGCGGTCGTGTAATTTACGTGGGAAAGGCGAACAACATCAAGAAAAGAATAGCAGGGCATTTCACCGGTGATGCCCGCGAATGGGGCCGATCAAAAATCAGAAATGAAATTCATCACATTGCTTACGAACTTACGGGTAACGAATTAATTGCATTGATTCTGGAGGCACAGGAGATTCGCAGGTTTTGGCCTCGCTACAATCAGGCGCAGAAATATAAAGTGGAAGATTGGGGCATTTATGATTACGAAGACCGCAATGGCTATCATCGCTTCTCTGTGAACATGGTCACACGCGGGTCACGTCCCTTAATTCGCTTCAGTGCAAAAGGTGATGCATGGAATTTTCTGTGGGAAAAAGTCAGGGAATTTAATCTTTGCCCGAAGCTCAGCGGGCTGCAGGTTTCGAAAGGTTTGTGTTTCCAACATCAAACGGGCGAATGCAAAGGCGCTTGTATGGGTATTGAGTCAGAAAAAAAATACAATAAGCGGGTAATGAGTGCGATCGAATCATTTAAAGGAAACGGTGAGTCGGTAGCCATCATGGGTAAAGGAAGAAATACCGATGAACGCGGGATGGTGTTGGTGGAAAAAGGCAATTACCTTGGTTATGGTTTTGTAGGAAAAGACGTTGCAGTAACCGATTTTGAAACCGCACGCAAATTGGTAAAAATTGGTCTGCAGTTACCGACCGTGCAAAACCTGATTAATTCATTTTTGATTAACCCGCGGGGAGCAGAAGTGATTCAATTCTGACCATGCCAAAAATTAGCTTCATCATTGTGTTTTTGATTGCGAGCGTCACTCAGGCTCAGCATCAGAAGAAAGTCAATATTCTTTTTTTAGGAAACAGCCTGACCTATGCGAACAACCTTCCCGAGTTAGTGAAGCAGGTTGCTGCCAGCGACAGTGTTGAAATGAATTATCGTTCGATTTGTTTTCCTAACTATGCATTGATTGATCATTGGAAGGACGGTAACGCCCAAAAAGAAATAGAGTCGGACAAATATAATTTTGTCATTGTTCAGCAAGGACCTTCTTCTCAGGAGGAGGGTCGTGCTTATTTGATCGAGTGGGGACTAAAATTTGACTCGCTCTGTGATAAGCACCATTCCAAACTTGTATCCTACATGGTTTGGCCCTCGAAAGAACGGTCCCTGGATTTCCAGGGAGTATATGACTCTTATAAACTTTTGGCCGATTCGGCAAAAGCAATTTTTTCTCCTGCGGGCCAGGCGTGGCAAGTACTCTGGCAGGAGAATCCTGAATTTAAATTGTACAGCGAAGATAACTTTCATCCGAATTATCGCGGAAGTTTGTTGGCAGCACTGGTCATCTACGGAAGTGTAATGAAAAAGAAGAATTTCTATAACATTAAAATAAGTGACTCAAGATTGACCGATCCTGATTTTAATGTGTTAAGACAGGCAGCTCAAAAGAGTCTCGCGGGAAAAGAGAAAGAGCGTAAAAAGAAAGGGAAAAAAGCCTAGCCCTACTTTTTCAAGTTGCTGTTTCAATCGCGTCCCGATGGGACTTGAGTTTATTTTTGGCCGGTATTCTACCAGTGTTAAATCCCTGCCGGGACTATCCAGGCGTTGGCATTAAATCCCGCTAGGGATAAAATATCGGTAGCCATAAATCAGCAAATTAATCGAAAGTCCCGTAGGGACGAAACTAGTCAACCCAACCCTTAAGCCTGGCCGTGTGAAAAGCTTCCAGGAAATTAGCACACTTCATTTTTTTCAAAATGTTGCGTCTATGAGTGTTTACAGTGTGTGTACTGATAAATAGTTTTTCTGCTACGGAAGAAGTTGTAGATCCTTCGCTGATCAATTTTAAAATTTTCCGCTCTGTCTTTGTGAGCGGATTGATACTTCTTATTTCAGAGGCATTTTTAAAAACAGAAACTTCCGGATAGCCCTCGGCCCAAACCTTGAGCCCCACCGGTCCATCCAGTTTAATATGTGAGATGTCGGTAACAATTCCAAAGTTGATTACCATGCTGCCATTTTCATCTACCAATAAAGGTCTGTTAAACTCCAACAACCTGCTGATTTTTTTGGAGCGGTTGTGAATAATTCTGTAATCGACACAGCAACAAACTTGCTTCCGGATTTCCAGGGGTAGACGCGAATAGATTTCCCACGATTCTTTTCCAAGCTCCTGAACACCCGCATGATCTTCCGGGAAAACAATTTGCTCCAGCAAGGATGGTTCTTTTTTTGTGAGCCAATCTTCCTTTGTATGACCTGTTACAAGTTCGCAGGAGTCAGAGACGTAGATGTACTGGCTGATGGTGCAATCAAAGAGGTAAGTAAAGTGATTGCCAATTGGAGAAATATAATTGGAATACGACTCAATCTCATCGATAACAGTGGCCGAATCCAGAGCTTTATTAAAAGGCTGGCTTTCCCATGAATTCACCAGCTTTTTCCACGATGTTTTGAGTTCCTTTTCCTTCATCCTTTCGCTCGGCAAGTTCGCAATTCAATTGCAAATAAAAATTATTTTTTTCTTCTGCCCGCTATACCCGGGTAAAGGTGGGGTACTGGGTCACTCTGGAAAAGCTCTTTGGTTTCGATGTCCATCATAGATAAAACGCCTGACCATCCCGCGCCCGTGTCCATCAACCAGATTTCGCAGGCATGCACCACGGGAGGAGAAACAGGAGTATGGCCGATGTATACCTCTTCAAAACCCGTAAGATTTCCTTCGATGCTCTTCGCATGCAAATCAAGGGCTGTTCGTGCAAGCACCCGGTCCCATAGAAGAATTTGTAACGATTGTTCCTCAATTGATAAGCGGGTATCGATGCCTGCATGCACAAATAATTTTTCGCCTAATTGATAATAGTGGTGGGCATTTTCAAGAAACTCGATGTGCTCGATCGGAATGTTTTCTTTGTAGGATTGTACGGTTGCCTCCCCTCCTTGCTCCAGCCAAACATCTTCCGCATCGCCTTCGCGCATCCACTCGAGAGTCCAAAAATCATGGTTGCCTAAAATGTAGATGAGATTTTTAATCTTCATCAACTCACTAATGGCCGCCTGGGTTTCTGGCCATCCGTCACAAACATCACCAAGGCAAATGAGATGATCCGTTTCATAATCGAAATTCGATTGTTGAAGGCATTGTATAAGCGCCCTATAAGCCCCGTGGATATCTCCGATCACAAAAGTCCTGCTCATTATCGTAATGAAATTAATACATTCGTACCAACCAAATAAAAAACTATGAACTGGATTGAAGGAGTTGGACTGCTGGGGGCCTTTTTGAGTAGCATAACTTTTATACCCCAGGTGTATAAAGCCTGGCAATCAAAAAGTGTTGGCGATCTGAGCCTGACGATGATTCTGATTGTTTTCACCAGCACAATCGTTTGGTTAGTGTATGCCGTTAGCCTGATGCTCTGGCCTGTCATTCTTTGTAATAGTATCATGGCGGTGCTTACCATGCTATTGATCTACTTCAAACTAACCTTTAAAAATTAAGGTCTGACTGGCATGACTACCGCTGAACCTGTAGAAGGGAGGCTTATCACATTTTTCTAAAAAATCCTTAAAATTGACCTATTTTTGAGGCTTGCCAATCGTTAAATAACAATTAAAAGGCAGTTTTACAGACATAATTTATACTTGACTATGGAAGTCGTTGCAGCAGAAAAGCACCAGGTACACCGCGAAAAAATCAAACAGGTATTTGGCGAAGTGTCCAGGGTAGTGGTGGGACAAGAGGATATGGTGAATCGCCTGTTGATCGGTTTATTTACGAACGGTCACATTTTGTTGGAAGGAGTTCCAGGCTTGGCAAAAACACTTACCGTGAGTACGCTTGCACAAGTATTGCACCTCGATTTTTCCCGTATTCAATTTACCCCTGATTTGCTTCCCGCAGATTTGGTTGGTACGATGATCTACAACCAGAAGGAGGGCAAGTTTGAAGTGAAGAAGGGTCCCATTTTTGCAAACATTATTTTGGCCGATGAGATTAACCGATCTCCAGCGAAAGTGCAATCTGCTTTGCTCGAAGCGATGCAGGAGAAACAAGTAACGATTGGTGAAACAAGTTTCCAACTTGACAGACCTTTCCTCGTGTTGGCGACTCAAAATCCGGTAGAGAACGAAGGAACCTATCCGCTGCCGGAAGCACAGATCGACCGCTTCATGATGAAAGTAACGGTTGATTATCCAACCAAAGCTCAGGAGTTAGAAATCATGCGCAGGATTTCGAACATGCAATTTAACTTCAAGGTAAATGCGTTGCTCACGAAAGAAGACATCTACGATATCCGCGAACAAATCAATAAGGTAAAAATTTCAGACTCACTCGAGCGCTATATTATCGAGTTGGTATTTGCTACACGCAATCCGTTGGAATTTAAATTAACCGAGCAAGCACAGTACATTCAGTTTGGCGCATCGCCACGGGCGAGTATCAACCTGAACCTGGCCGCAAAAGCTGTAGCCTATTTTGAAGGTCGCGATTATGTGTTGCCGGAAGACATCAAAGAGGTGGCGCTAGATGTAATGAATCACCGGATTATCATGAACTACGAGGCCGAAGCAGATAACGTCAAGTCGACCGATGTGATCAAGGCTATTCTGGGCAGGGTGCCAATTAGCAAATAATCTACTGCTTAACATTCCCGTAAGGAATTTTTAAACTGGGTAATACCCCTTTAACAGGTAAGGCTCAAAGGCCAATTTTACATCAGCGTATCTAACAGAAAACCAATCAGTTAGACCCTGAAAATCCCCTTAACAATTTAATAATACAGGCGTTCCGATAGGGTAATATTAGAGACGGACCTTTGCAGCATATCATTGACTACTATGTTGCAAAAAAGTCTACAAGTTTTAGGGTTTCTTTTACTCTCCTGCGGTTTTGCCTTTGCACAAGGATCCATTTCCGGAACCGTAACAGATGCCACCACTGGTGAGGCCATCATTGGAGCCAACGTAATTATTCAGGGTTCGCAACTAGGCGCACCAACCGATATTGAAGGAAAGTTTTTGATTAAGAACGTTGCAGCAGGTAGATATTCACTTCAGGTGACGTTCATTACATATAAGCCACATGTTCTGAATGACGTTATTGTTGAAAATGGAAAACGTGTAAACATCGATGTGAAACTCTCAGAAGAAGTTTCTGAGTTGCAGGAAGTGGTGGTGAGCGGTGTGCGTACGATTGATAATGATTTCTCGTTGCTCTCAGCAATCCGCGAAAGCAAATTAGTTGTTACAGGTGTTTCTGCAGAAATGATTTCACGCAGCCCTGATCGCGATGCTGCCGAAGTGGTAAAGCGTGTTCCAGGCGTTACCATCATGGGCGGACGTTTCGTGGTAATTCGCGGTTTGAGTGAGCGTTATAATGTTTCTATGTTGCATGGTGCATATGCACCTAGTATGGAAGCTGATAGAAGATCTTTCGCGTTTGATATTATCCCAAGCGGTCAGATCGACCAATTGTTGGTTTTCAAAAGTCCTTCAGCCGAATTGCCTGGAGACTTTGCGGGTGGTGTTGTAAAAATTACAACGAAGAGCATTCCTGATGCCAACACGTTGTCGGTTAGCTATTCGGTTGGTTATAGAAACGGTACAAGTCTTGATGATTTTAGCCAGTCGAGCAGGACTGGTTCACAATTTTTAGGATTTAATGCAGGCACTAATGATTTACCTGCCGACTTCCCAACAACAAGTCAATTAAAAGGGTGGGACCTCAATGATCCTCGCAGAGCACGTGCAGGTCGTGCACTTCCAAATGCATGGGTTCCGGAACAAACTACTGCCTTCCTTGATCAAAGTGTTGCGATTACAGGAGGTGTGAAATTCAATGCAGGTAAGGTTCGCATAGGTAATATCACTTCACTGAACTTAAGCCACAGCCGCACCCATTTTCAGGTAGATCGCAGAGATTTTGATATATATGATTTTACTGCTAACGCACCTGATCCACGTTATGACTACGTAGATGATCAGAACAACCTGAATGTGCGCACAGGTATTTTGCACAATTGGGCATTCAAATTCGATGATAACAACTCAATCGAGTTTAAAAACTTGTTCAATCAGATTAACAACTCACAATACATTTACCGTACAGGTTTAAACTATGAGAACAATAACTCCGGAGACCCTCGGGGATTCGGAGGTTTCTCTGAAACGTACCGTGGAGTTTATTCAGGCCAACTGGTTGGAAAGCACAAGCTTTTCGAAGGCAAAACAAATATTAACTGGGTGTTGAATGCAGGTATTTCACACCGTGATTTGCCAGATATGAGAAGATACCGTGTAGACATTGACCCGGTAAGTGAAGCGGAAAGAATTTTCGTTCCAACAGGTGCAGCGCAAACTTATTTCCTCGGCAGATTCTATTCCGAAATGAAAGAGAACAGCTACTCTGGTTCTGTTGGTATTGACCACACCCTGGAAATTACCGATAGCTTCTTACCTGTAGTTTCAGCAGGTGTATTCTATGAATTAAAAGACAGAACTTTTGATGCGCGTAACCTGGGATACATTCAGGGAAGTACATGGGACCCTGCGTTAAGCAATCTTTCAATCGATAAACTTTTCGAACCGCAGAATATCAACGGCCAGGATGGACTTCAATTTGATGAGCAAACAAACTCAAGCGACTCCTACGATGCTCAAAATGATTTGCTTGCCTATTACGGATCGGTTAGCCTTCCTTTTAATAAAGTAACAATTTCAGGTGGTGTAAGAATTGAAAGCAACGAGCAGTCATTGCAGAGCTTTCAAACCAATGGCGCAACTGTTGACCAGGATGTAAAAGTTAATCGTGTACTCCCTTCTGCGAATGCATCTTACAATTTCAATGAGAAGATGTTGGTACGCGCTACATACGGACAGACTTTGAACAGACCTGAGTTCCGCGAAATTGCACCGTTTGGTTTTTATGATTTTGAATACAACTGGGTTGTTACCGGTAATCCTGATCTAAAAACAGCGAAAGTGAATAATTATGATGTTCGCTGGGAATGGTATCCGTCAAAAGCTGAAATGGTTACAATAGGCGGATTCTATAAAGATTTCACAGATGCGATTGAAATGCATTACAAAGTTGGCAGCGGAGCAATTTCTACTTTTGATTTCCAAAACGCGGGCTCAGCCTTTAATTATGGCGTTGAACTGGATGTAAGAAAATCAATGATGGGCCTCACGGGTTCAAAATTTGTTGACAACCTCAATCTGTTATTTAATGCTGCTTTGATTAAGAGTGAAGTACGGGTTGACAACCAACCGAAGCGCGAGCTTATGGGTCAATCACCGTATGTTATTAACGCAGGTGTTTATTATAACAGTGAAGCAAGCGGACTTCAAGTATCACTCCTTTACAATGTTGCGGGTCGCAGATTATTTGCAGTGGGTGGCTACACCGATGCCGGTGTATTGTCATATGATAACATCTATGAGATGCCTCGCAATGTGTTGGATTTCAGCATAAGCAAAACGTTCAGAGAAAAGTTCCAGGTGAAACTAAGCGTTGCAGATATCCTCAATCAGAAATATGTGCTGCTGCAGGATGGTAATAGTGATGGCGAGTACAACTCAACCAAGGATCAAATCATCCAGTCGAACCGTTATGGATCGCTATTTACCCTTGGTTTATCTTATAAAGTATGGTAAGCTTTTGTTAACACCCTTGTAAGATTGGTAACCTAAAGTTCGGCCTCTGTTAACGTTCAGGTAACAGGGGCCGAATACTTTTGGGGCACACTAGTAAACTTGTAAAACCGATAATACAATGAAAAAAATGATCTTGAAATGGAGTTTTTTGGGCTTATGCCTGATGGCTACAACAGTCTTTTTGTCATCATGCAGTGATGATGAAA